>NZ_AUBP01000025.1 GCF_000429305.1 Desulfovibrio inopinatus DSM 10711 | reverse complement strand
ACGTTCGGAAAGGATAACCGCTGAAAGCATCTAAGCGGGAAGCCTGCTTCAAGATAAGATCTCCCTGAAGACTCCGAGAAGATGACTCGGTTGATAGGCCGCATGTGTACGTGCAGCAATGTACTTAGCAAAGCGGTACTAATAAGTCGTTCGACTTATTTTCCTTCAAACTATCCTGTTTCTTATTTTACTTATATATCACCAATATTTCCTGGTGACCAAGGAGGAGGGGGTACACCCGATCCCATTCCGAACTCGGAAGTTAAGCCCTCCATCGTCGATGATACTGCGGTTATAACCGTGGGAAAGTAGATCGTCGCCAGGATTCATTTCCATGCCACACACGGCAACACAAAGCCCGAACTTGATGAAAGTTCGGGCTTTCGTGCGTTTGGGGGATCCCCCTTTCCTCAGTTCCCGTCCCCTCTTCAAAAACATTTGGCGGGAGAGGGAGGGGGCGTTCAAATTTTCTTCATATCCGTGATTATTTTTTATTATTCGCCTAATGGCACATCATATTTTCGCCCAGGGGGAAGCTCATCCACATCACGTCTTTGCTTGTCAGAGAAGAGCGGCTTCACTGGCACTGGCCGTTAAGAACGAAGACCAGGATAAAACGTGCAATGACTGCAGCAGAGATTTGCTCTACGAACAATATTCATCCACGAGTTTATCGAGTTCTTGTAGGTTGCCTGCCTTTGCGTATTCCATAGCTTTTGCAACACGACGCGGGAGTTCGTTTTTTGCACCCATCATTTCATTAGGGGCGTCTACATATGGATTATCGGAGTATAAAGGCGTGTTCCACGTCGGCGCCCCAATCTGTTGTTCCACTTTACGTTCGTGCAAAATGTCCTTCGCCAGCTTCTCAAGGAATTCGTCTTTTTCAAGCCCGCATATTTTCATGGCGTCTCCTGTTTATTGGGGGAGCATTACTATGTGCATAATATTGTCATTTTGTTAAGATTGTCCATAAAATATTCTATTTTGCCTGCTTTCATACTGCAAAGTCACGCCGATTAGATTTCCAAATAGTAAATAAGAAAGCATGGTGACTTCCTTCTTCAGCAAAGCCAAGATCGGCCATTTATAGCAGAGGAAAATTTGTTGTTACAAACCTTTGGCCAAGTCTGAGCTGCTGGATTATGAGCGAAGGCAAATGGAATCTCAGCGATTTTCTTGAGGATCTTTTCGTCATTAGGGGAATTGAAAAAAACAACTGTTTACAGAAGGCCAATAACTGGTTGCTCGGCTAAGTTGCTCAAGGCATCTCTGAGTAGGAATAGAATTGGAAAAAGAAAAGGGCCTTGCGGATTATCTCCGTAAGGCCCTGGATTGATTTGGTTGCGGGGACAGGATTTGAACCTGTGGTCTTCGGGTTATGAGCCCGATGAGCTACCTAGCTGCTCCACCCCGCGTCGTGGAGGAGAATATTTATGATTACGCTCGACTTTTGTCAAGAAAGAATTTTTGTTTTTTGAAAATTTATTATTGATGACAAAAACTGAACATCGCTTGAAAAATAATATTTCATGAAATGGTGAAATAAGAATGAGATTTTGCTCAAAGACAGTCAACGGTTCCATTGGTTGGATTGAGTCTGAATAAGCCAATCGAATTTGCAACGACTACCAAGTGCGCTTCCCCCCCCAAATTAGGACCACCCGCTAAGGTGGAATCTGCGTCCTGAAACAGATGCCAAAGGACGTATGACAATGGGCAAAAAAAGACGGAAAATTTCGATGAGTTCAAGGCAAAAGTGGCTCTGGACTCCATTCGTGGCGTAAAGACACTGTCTGAGTTGGCGACTGAGCATCAGGTGCATCCCAACCAGATTTCCAAATGGAAAAAACAACTCCTGGACAACGCGTCCGAGCTGTTCGCCAGTGGCAAGTCCCAGGCAGTCAAATCAGAAGAGGAACTCACTGCGCCACTCTACGAAGAGATAGGTCGCCTCAAAATGGACATCAAATGGCTTGAAAAAAAGCTCTAAGCCTGCCCGCTGTCGAGCGCCGGGAATGGATTGAGCCAAATAAGGACTATTCGATCCGGCGGCAATGCAGGTTGGCAGGGGGTTCTCGCTCTTTAATATATTACGAGCCTGCGCCGGAGTCTGAGGAAAATCTTCAGCTTATGCGCTTGATCGACGAGCAGTACTTGCAGCATCCGGAATTCGGATCGCCCCGCATGACAGATTGGCTGCGCGACCAGGGCTATTCAGTGAACCACAAGCGCGTGGAACGACTGATGCGACTGATGAGTCTGCAAGCAATTACTCCGGGGCCGCATACGAGCAAACCGTCGCCCAGCCACCCCACCTATCCCTACTTGCTGAGGGATGTGGAGAGAGAGCGGGTTAATCAGGTTTGGAGAGCAGATATTGCGTATATCCCGATGGAGCGTGGTTTCTTGTATCTGACAGCGGTGATTGACTGGTGGAGTCGGTATGTACTTGCTTGAGAACTTTCCAACACAATGGAGTGCTCATTTTGTGTCTCAGCGCTGGGCCGTGCACTGGGATTCGGCAGTCCGAAGGTCTTCAATACAGATCAGGGAGCGCTGTTTACAAGTCATGAATTCACAAGCGTATTGCTGCAAAATGAAATTGCCATCAGCATGGACGGCAAAGGCAGGGCGCTGGACAATGTTTTTGTGGAGCGGCTGTGGTGGACAGTGAAATACGAGGATGTCTACCCGCGAGCCTATTCGGATGGGGTGTCGCTTTATAAAGGACTTGGGTGTTATTTCAAATACTACAACGAGGAACGAAAGCATTCTTCCTTGGACAGAAGAACACCGGCTGGAGTATTCACGTAGGCAATCAGACCGAATTGAATGCCGCCGTCATCGTTCCGCTCCGCCCTCAGCCCTTCGGGCTGCCCCTGCCGGGGACGGGCTGCGCTCCACGATGACGGCAAAAAAAGATAAGCCCCCCTAAAAGAAGATCAACATAGACCAGCAGATCCCACCTTAATTTTGCCGGGCGATGGGTTTAAAGATGGGGGGAGGCCCATGGGACACGGAGAAGAGAGATGGTCAAGGTTCGATCCCTTGGTTTGTAATTCGCGGAAATTTTCTCTTCCGACAATAACCTCTCTACAAGTCAGAAAGGCCTTCGTTCTTTGCGTGATGTTTGCTTTGTCCAAGGTCGTTCAGATTCAGCAAGTTTATAGAGAACTTTCACTGAAGAAATTTAATAAGGACGAGATTCAACCTGGGAGTTGTTGAGTTTAAGTTTACACGATTTTGATAAATGTCGATGGCCACACTCAGAACTTCAGTGTGGCCTAAATTAGCGGAATTCAAACGCTTGTGGTTCTCTACTGCAATAGGCGGTGGGTACACGGCAGGCAAAAAGTTTTGTGCTCTCAAATAGACACGAAAAAGGGGTTTACAGTTTTCACTGTAAACCCCTGAATTGTCTTGGTTGCGGGGACAGGATTTGAACCTGTGGTCTTCGGGTTATGAGCCCGATGAGCTACCTAGCTGCTCCACCCCGCGTCGTGGAGAAGAGAAACTAGGTGGCTTACACGAGTTTGTCAAGACATTTTGAAAAAAATAATTGGATTATGTCACATCTATTGTTGGGAGTATGTTTGACCAGCAGAAGGATGACATGAAATCAGTATTGAAGTTCTCGCAGAAAATAGAGGGATAAGAGGCCGTGTGTTGAGGTGTGGTTTGAAATATGATAAATCCTGCCGGATTTTGGATTGTTTTCTGGCAAGTATTTTGTTGTTTTTAGACGTCAGCCAGAAATCGTGCGAATTGAGTACCCTGATCGTTTAACATAGTAACAGGAGCGCGCTTGTGGGCTTTATCACCACAGAATTTCCGGGGCTCATCATTTATGAACCGAATGTTTTCGGTGATAATCGTGGCTATTTTATGGAAAGCTATAACCGCAAAGTTTTTCATGAAAACGGAATTGATATTGACTTTATTCAAGATAATCATGCGCGATCCCAGCACAAGGGTGTTGTTCGCGGATTACATTTTCAACTTCCGCCCAAGGCGCAGACCAAACTCGTTCGTGTGACTCGGGGAGCTGTTTACGATGTGGTTGTCGACCTACGGAAAGGTTCACCTACTTATGGTAAGCATTATGGTATTGAACTTTCCGAGGACAACAAGCGTCAGTTTTTAGTGCCGAAAGGTTTTGCTCACGGGTATGTGACGCTGTGTGATGATGTCGAGTTTCTCTACAAAGTTGATGAGTATTATTCGAAAGAACACGATTGTGGTATCCTTTGGAGTGATCCCGAGCTTGGTATTCAGTGGCCTGTTGAAAACCCCGTCTTATCCGAAAAAGACAAAGAATTAATCAGGTTTATCGATTTCGATACTCCTTTTGTCTATTCATAACCTTTTCATGACCGACGCCTTCGATCTTTGTCGATAATTCCACAACAGAAAAGGACGATCATGACTTCATTGAGCACAAGCGAAACCTCAAGCCTGTCCAATGTATACGCCATTGTTTTGGCTGGCGGATCCGGCACGCGTTTGTGGCCATTATCCCGAACGTTATTGCCAAAACAGTTAATGCACCTCAACGGTTCGCTTTCTCTTCTTCAGGACACAATGACACGGCTACAGGCAGTATTTCCTTCGGAAAATACGTATGTCATTACCAACGAAGAACATATCTTTGAGGTGCGGAGTCAGCTCAGAACTATTGATCCTGGACTCGAGAACAACGCGATAGCGGAGCCTCTGGGGCGCAATACATTGCCAGCAATTATGTTGGGTCTTTCCAAAATTGTCGATAAAGATCCAGATGCTATTGTTGCTGTGTATCCTGCCGACCACCTTGTGAGGAATGCACAGGGCTGGGCAGCAAGTATGGAGAGAGCCATTCCTTTGGCGCAACAAGGATATCTTGTAACGTTTGGAGTTGCCCCCGATAAACCCGAAACGGGATACGGGTATATCCATTGCGGTGAACAACTGGGTGAAAATCAGTGCTCGGTGTTGGGTTTCAAAGAAAAGCCGGATTTGGAAACAGCGAAAAAGCTTGTGGCCGATAACAAGCATTTTTGGAACAGCGGGATGTTTGTATTCAGCGCCCAAATGTTTCTAGATGCCGTCCAAAAACATCAACCTGAGTTGTGGCAATGGTGGGGTGAGCGGAGCAATACGCCACTTGAAGATGGGTATAATCGATTGTCTGATATTTCCGTTGACTATGGCGTTATAGAAAAAATCGATAAGCTTGCCATGGTGCAAGCAGAATTCGATTGGGATGACCTCGGAAATTGGGAAGCGGTGTACCGCATTGGAGAAAAAGACTCCTCCGGTTGTGTTATTCAAGGGGACGTTCTCGCGAAAAATTGTAACAACAGCTTGTTCATTTCTCGCGGAGGAAAGTTGGCGGCCATTGGCCTTGACGACACTATTATTATTCAGACACGGGACGCGACCTTGGCATGTGGCATGGATCACGTTCAACAGGTCAAAGATGTCGTCAATGACCTCAAGGGAGAAGGCAGCAAGCTTATTGAAGCGCACGTCACGGTAAAACGGCCGTGGGGAAGTTATACCGTTCTCGAAGATGGCGAAAATTTTAAGATAAAACGCATTACTGTACCATCTGGGGGCAAGCTCAGTAAGCAAATGCACCATCACCGAAGCGAACACTGGGTGGTGATTTCTGGAACCGCTCTCGTCGAAATTAATGACGAAGAGCGATTGCTAAGTGAAAATCAATCCGTCGATATTCCCAAAACTGCAACACATCGACTGTCCAATCCGGGCAAAGTTCCAGTTGAGATCATTGAGATTCAAACAGGTCCATACCTTGAGGAAGACGATATCGTTCGATTTGATGACGTCTACGGGCGTATCAAGAAATAAGGCTGTTCGGAACGCATGACAGAGCCCTCAAATTGGCAAATGAAAATGCGCTGTATTTCACACCTGTCAGGTATGACGTGTGTGACTTAAACTCGTGAAATTTTTCATTTGATCTTGACACCTTTGAGAGCTCTTGCATAGAAAGGCAAGAGTCATTTTTGGGAGCCAATGAGCTATAAACTCTTAGCATGGGGCGAGGTATGGAGGAAAAGAAAACTTCCACGTCAGGTAGTGGCGGATTTATTCCGCTCTTCATCCTCGGTTTCGTCGGCGCGTTGATAGTTGGTTGGTGGGTTTTCCCCCAACTGCTTTTCAGCTCGAAAACGCAACCGATTCAATTTAGCCACACGGTACATACAGAACAGGGCATGGACTGTACCGAGTGCCATTATTTTCTTGAAAACGGTCAGTATGTAGGATTTCCCTCCACCGAATCTTGCTACGCATGTCACGCCGACACGACTGGTGGTGAAACCGCCGCTGAAAAGGAAATTGACAAATTTGTCACGGAGTACGGTGAAAAGAACGCCGAGATTCCCTGGCTCACGTATCAAAAACAGCCCGACAATGTCTATTTCACCCACTCTGTTCACCAGAACTTCGAGTGCACGACCTGCCATCCCGATGTCGCTACTATGACGGAACTCCCGGCATACAAGGAAAACCGGATCAGCGGCTACAGCAAGCAGACCATGAAAATGTGGCAATGCGAACGCTGTCATGCAGAGATGGGCGCCAGCAACGCGTGTTACGTGTGCCATAAATAAGAGGGTGGTATAAAATGGGAATTGATCGCAGAGGAGTAATTGGACTTATTGCGGGTGGCGCTCTCGGCACTCTCGTGACGCCGATGGTGTGGAAATCCACCGACGATATTTCCATCTGGTCGCAGAATTGGCCCTGGATACCTCGTGTTCCACGTGGTGTCATGGCGAAGCAAGCGGCCGTGAGCAAACTGTGCCCGTCTGGGACAAGCATCAAGGTCTTGACCGTCAACGGAAACCCCGTGACGGCGGCGGGCAACCCCGACAACCCCCTCAGTCAGGGCGGTGTGTCTCCTCTCGGGTTGGCCGAATGCTACATGATGTACAGTCCCTCGCGCATCAAGCAACCAATGAAAAAAGAAGGTTCCAGCTTCAAACCCATTTCTTGGAAAGATGCTGAAGCTCTTCTGGTCGAAAAGCTCAAAAACGCCGGCAAAAAAATTGCGTTCGTCTCTGGTGACGAAAACGGAACCGTTAACGAAGTCTTTTCCGCTTTCACAAAAAAACTTGGTTCCGAGAACTTTTTCATCATGCCCTGTGAAGCACACGCCGCACTGACCGGCTGGAGTCTCATGGGCGGGCAAGGTCAGCCCGGTTTTGACCTGGAAAATGCAGATACCGTGGTTTTACTAGGTGCAAACGCTTTTGAAACCTGGGGACCGAGTGTTCGCAATCGTCGCGCTTTTTCGAAAAGTCGTCCTGCCGGACAAGACCCTGCTTCGACGTATGTCTATGTTGGTCCCATGTCCGGACATACGGCCAGCGTGTGTGACAAACGTGTCGCCGCAAAACCCGGAACTGAAGGTATCATTGCTCTGGGGATCGCCTGGCATCTTATTCAGGCAGGTGCCAAAGGCTCTTATAATGGCTTTGGTGAGTTCAAAGCTCTTGTTCAAAACAGCTTCACTCCGGAAAAAGTTTCGGCCGCAACCGGTGTTTCTCCCGAAACACTGAAAGAGTTGGCCGACATTTTATCCAAAGGCAAAAAACCGCTCGTCGTCGTTGGTTCCAGCTTCGGTCAGGGATTGGGGGCTGGTGCGTTTATCGCTGGCATGTGCCTGAATATGTTGTTGAACAATATCGGTCGGAATGGTGGCGTCATTGCCGTTCCGGAACTGAACGCTGTTATTGCCGATGCAATGACGCGCACCGATATCTTGAAGAACGACTTCGTAAGCTACTTGGGTGGAGAAACGCCCGATGTGTTGATGCTGTACAATGCGAACCCGGTATATGGGTTGCCGCAGGCATCCGCTATGGAACAGCTTATCGACAAAGTTCCCTTCAAGGTAAGCTTTAACTCTTTCATGGATGAAACAACGGCCATGGCTGATCTTGTCATGCCGTCTTCCATGACATTGGAGCGCTGTGACGATGTCGTTTCTCCGTATGGTGTAAGCTATTTTGTTTACAACTGCGCCGAGCCCGCTTTGTCTCCGGTTTTCGATACCAAACCAACTGCTGACGTTGTATTGTCGACCGCTTCTGCTCTTGGCATAAACCTTGGTTTCTCATCTTTTAAAGATGTGATTGCGGCGAAAATTGAATCGGTCTGCAAGCACGGCTGTTTCATTGCTAAAGACTTTATGCCCTGGGATGCCGATGTTGCCAAAGCAAAAACGGCTCAAGCTGATGCTGCTACCGCTGCACTGGCTGAAGGGTATGCCTTGTGCGTTGCTGGCAGTGTGATGCAGAGCGGTTTGAACTTCGGAGTTGATGTTTTGGCTAAAACCATCGACTCGAAACCGGCAACAGCCGATCTTGTTGTTGCTCCTGTGGCCAATCAACGTATCGGAACCCCTGTGACGGGCATTCCCTGTCAGGATCTGACAACAATTCCCGACAACCAGCTTTTGGGCGAGATGTATTTCGTCGACCTCAACCAAGCCACAGCCGGTAAACTCGGTCTGCGGCAAGGCGATGCAGTTAAGCTCTCGGGCACGTCGGGCGACATTGTGGCCCGCGTAAATATCTTTGAAGGTATTATGGACGATGTTGTCGGCGCCCCCATTGGCTTTGGCCATAGTGCGTTCGATGAGTTCAGCCAGAAGAAAGGTGACAACACCTTCAAGATTCTGACCGCGAGTAAAGAACCCGGGACCGGACTTTCCGTCTGGGCGGGATCTGCTGTGAAAATCGCCAAAATTTAAGATAAGGAAGACGCTAATGTCCGCAGTCAAGGAATTTACGATCAGATGGGGGATGGTCATTGACATCGACAAGTGCACCGGCTGCGGCGCGTGCATGGTCGCTTGTCAGACCGAGAACAATATTGCGCCGCAACCCGAAGCGTCCAATAAGCTTCGCTCCCTCAACTGGATGTTGATTTACGAACTGAACAATAAAAAATCGTATCCTGATCACGATATGGCCTACCTGCCGAGACCATGCCAGCAATGCGGCAACCCGCCTTGTGTGTCGGTCTGTCCGGTTATTGCAACGGACAAAAACGAAGAAGGGGGGATTGTCAGCCAGATTTATCCCCGCTGCATCGGCTGCCGGTACTGTGTGGCGGCTTGTCCGTATCACGTCCGGTATTTCGGATGGTTTGATCCGGTCTTCCCCGAAGGTATGACGAAGGTGTTAACTCCACATACCTCCGTTCGGCCGCGCGGTGTGGTTGAAAAATGTACTTTCTGCCACCATCGCTGGAATTATGCCAAAGAAAAAGCCATCTTCGACGGAAAGAACCCCAAGGATCTTCCCGAAGACGCCTACATCCCGGCTTGTGTCGAAGGATGTCCTTCCGGAGCCATGACGTTTGGTGATTTGAACAATCCCAAGCACAAAGTGTATGAACTTTCTCGGAGTAAGAACGCCTTCCGGCTACTCGAAAAGTTGCATACACAAACCCAGGTTTATTACATGAGCCGTCGGGAATGGGTCCGGAAGCAGGGTGACAACTACCTGGCAAACGACAAGGTCATCGGAGGCGCTAATCATGCTCACGGCTGAGAAAAACTGGTACCCTGAAGGGGTCAAACGCTGCTCGCTTTCCCAGTTCCTGGTCTGGTTGGGATGCATCAGCCTTTTTGTCTTGTTCGGTCTGCTTGCCGCTCTTGTCATTTTGTTCAACGGCATTGGCGTGACCGGTCTCGACAACTATTATGGTTTCGGCCTGTGGATCACGTTTGACCTGGCCGTTATCGCTTTGGGCGCGGGGGCCTTTTTTACAGGCCTCCTACGCTACATCATCAAAATTGATGATTTAAAGAATATCATCAATTTGTCCGTCATCAAGGGGTTTTGTTGTTACTCCGGTGCCATGCTTATCCTGACCTTGGATATTGGTCAGCCGTTGCGTGCATGGTTCGGTTACTGGCACCCCAATGTTCACTCGATGCTGACAGAAGTTATCTTCTGCATCACGTGCTACCTGACGGTTCTTATTATTGAGTATATTCCGCTCATTTTCGAGCAGAAACAGCTCAATAAGATTCCTTTCCTGCATCATATGGCGCACAACCTGCATCTCGTGATGCCGCTGTTTGCAGGCCTTGGCGCGTTCTTGTCTACGTTCCACCAGGGCTCTCTGGGTGGCATGTACGGTGTGATGTTCGCGCGTCCGTTTGCTTTCCGTGAAGGATTCTTCATCTGGCCGTGGACGTTCTTTCTGTTCGTTCTTTCGGCCATTGCCTCGGGACCGTGTATGACGGTGCTGATTTGTGGCTTTATGGAAAAGATTACGGGCCGCAAGTTTACGACCTACCGCATCAAATCTTTGATGGCTAAAATCGGTGGGGCAATGCTGGTCATTTATCTTCTGTTCAAACTCCTGGACACGTGGTTCTGGGCCACCGATACGCTGCCTCGTATGGGCTTCACGTTCGATCAGATGTACCATGGTTTGGCATACGGCAAATGGCTCATCTTTTCGGAACTTGGTTTGTGTGGAGTTCTCCCGGCCATTCTCCTTATGGTCCCGGCTTTCCGCATGAAACCCAGCCTCATGTATACGGGGTGTATTCTCAACGCATTGGGTGTCGTCATTAACCGCTACGTCTTTACGGTGCAAACTTTGGCTATTCCGGTGTTACCGTTCGACAAGTGGACCGTGTACTACCCCAACTGGGCAGAATGGTTGACGTCTTTGATGATCGTTGCATACGCTTTCATCGTCTTCAGCCTGTCCTATCGTTATCTGCCTATTTTCCCTCAGGAAGTTCCTCTGAACAGAGGAAAATAGTCAATCTTCTTTGTTTTACGGAATCCCCCCGGCAGCACTGCTGTCGGGGGGATTTTTTTTTGTGCCAGGCATGGCGTGAATCTCGGAGGTCAAAGTCCTCTCCAGGCCCTGATGATGGGAACTGGTAGCTGAAGGCAACTGCGTCGCCGTGAGGTGGGGTGGGGAGGAAGCTGGAGGCAAAAGTCGGATCGACGAACAGAAATCGAATAGAAGGCCGGCACTGTCGGGTAATTCGGCAACGGATGAAGATGCCCAATAATCATTTGGAGACAAGTGAAGGTAAATCTGGCGAGGCCCGGCGGAAAGAGTCACGTCTTACCCTGGGAGATCTTATTGCCTGTTGGGACGATCCCAACTACGCAAACGTCACTCTGCCTGATATATAGCTTTGAGGAGGGAGATTTCCTTTTTATATCCCTGCATATCATTTGGGGTTTCCAGGTAAAACGGCAAAGTTCTGAGAGAAGGGTGGTTCACGATGCGCGTCAATGCTTCCATGCCTATAGAACCACGACCAATTTTTTCATGTCGATCTTTATGGCTCCCAAGAGGATTCATGCTGTCATTAAGATGAATCGCTTTCAATCGGTGAAGGCCGAGGCGCTTTTCAAACGTTTCCAGTACGTGCTCGAGATTTCCAGCAATATCGTACCCACCATCGTGGATATGACAGGTATCCAGGCACACTCCCAAGCAATTGTTCTCGTCGACCATATCGATAATGGAACGGAGTTCTTCGAAAGTGCGACCTATTTCACTGCCTTTCCCCGCCATCGTTTCTAAAAGAACGACGGAGGATTGCTGCGGCCATACTACAGCGTTCAGCGTTTCTGCGATGAATTTGATGCCAGTTTCAACACCTTGCCCTACATGGTTCCCGGGGTGAAAATTATACATGCTGCCGGGAATGTGCTCAAGGCGTCGCAGATCGTCCGCCATTGTCTCCTGTGTGAAAGCGCGTTTTTTTTCATCAGCGGCACAAGCATTAAGTGTATACGGCGCATGAGCAAGAATGGGTTGCAGCTCATGTTCTTCGGAAAATTTCAAATACGCAGCAATATCATCTTCATCCAGAGGCTTTGCAGCTCCCCCGCGTGGATTGCGGGTGAAAAACTGAAAAGTATTGGCTCCAATGGAGACTGCTGTCTTGCCCATTGCAAGAAAGCCTTTTGACGACGATAAATGGCATCCTATCTTCAACATATCCTTCCCTGAAGCGATCACTTCTTGAGTTTGTTCTGTTGGCATCTTTGCTTGATCAATGACCATTTCATATATGGTTATGGTTGCCTCATCAGGAGGTTACGGACAGTAGATTTTGAAAATCGCTTTATTGCTGATGAGAGCTGATTTAACATCCACAAGATTTTCTACAGATAAGCTTTGTTTTTAAGATAACTTCTCTGTTTGGTCGATTCGGATTGGCAATTCGTTTGATGAGCAATTCAGTCGCCGTTCGGCCAATCTCATACGTGGGTTGTTCGATAACGGTGAGTGGTGGGTCTATGAGCTTGGCCCAACTGGTATCGTCAAAACTGGCAAAGGCAATATCGTTTGGTATCGAAAGTTTGCACGTGCGTATAGCCTGTACAACACCGGATGCCAGGAGGCTGTTACTTGTAAAAATGGCATCTGGTCTTTTCTTCAAATTGAACAGTTTGATGGCGGTTTGAAAACCTTCCTCTTCTTTTGCGCTGACATACTCTAAAAGCTCTTTTTCGGGCTTGATATTATGATCAGCGAGCGCCTTCAGAAAGCCTTCGCATCGTTCGGAGCCAGTTGTACTTCCGGTGCCGAACATTCCTGCAATTCGACGATAACCGTGTTCAATAAGGTGTGTCGTGATATTGTGAGCAGAAGCAACATTGTCGATAAGTACACTATCAACATCAAAGTTCCTCACATGGCGGTCAATCATAACCATTGGGATATCATGTGAGTAGGTTTCTTTGTACTTTTCGAGCCCTTTTAACGTTGGCGATATGATTATACCCGCAATATTTTCAACTCGGAGAATATCAAGATATTTTTTTTCCTTTACGGGGTCTTCATCGGTGTTGCACAGAATCACATTATATCCAACTTCCTGAGCCGTATCTTCGACAGCTCTGCTCACCCTCTGAAAAAAAGGATTTTCAATGTCGGCAACAACGAGTGCAAGCAACCTCGATGTATTGGCTCGAAGACTTTGAGCAGCTCTGTTTGGTTGGTAGTTGAGTTTTTTGACGACTTCCATCACGCGTTTTTTCACTTCCTCGCTTACGTAAGGTTTCTGGGCGAGAACGCGCGATACCGTTGCGGTCGACACTCCAGCAGCGTCTGCAACATCTTTGATTTTTACCATGGAACCATACACTCCAAAGGAAGTAGATATATTGGATTATGAATTCATGTAAACGATTTCATATTCTTCGTCAAATTCCATACGATTCGCTCGGGACTTACCTTGAATAATCCACCTTCACGGCATGATATCCTGCTGAGTTCAGTCGGCATGTGTGAACTCGAAAATCAGGCTCGGCCCAGAGGGCTACATGGACATCTCGGAGCAGTAGTAGACATTGATATTGGTATGTCGAGAGTAAAAGTTGTTATTAATTCCGGCATGCCTGAGAAATGTTTTGCAGGAACCGATTGTTGCTTAAGATGATTCGTTCCAGAAAAAAGTCCCTTATTATCTATTTTCTATTTTAATATTAGCAAACAAAGAGTTAAAGAGAATTTATACCAAGATGGTTTTATTTGTCAAAATGCTCCATTGTCTTGCAAACGATTGCATGTTGATGAGAAATTTTTAAGAGTCCCACGAATATGAGAGCAAGCTGTGTTGCGTCTATGTCGTGCCTGCATCAGCTTGAATGTGGATCATTTTCAAAAAAGCAGTCCCTCAGGAATCTTCTTCCCTTGTGCGAATTTTAGGGAGCGGCATGACTGCGTAGCTCAAGGATGCTTATTAACGGTAACACGATGACGCATGACACAGTACGTAACGTCAAATTCAGGAAAAAGCAGGCGTTGCTACGAATTCTGACCTTGGTGCTGAAAATGATCTGATAGGCGTAACGCTCTATAATCATAGCGTATTTGCTTTTCGTAAGATTGAAAACAATAGCAAAATAATATATCCAGCGACGTTATAATTGAGGGAATGAAATAAAGGAATGGGAATGTCACAAAAGAATTCTATGAGAATTGAAGGAATTGATGGATTACGTACTGTAGCTGTACTGAGCGTGATTGCCTTTCATTTCTATAAGAAAATAGCTCCTGCTGGATTTATTGGTGTAGATGTTTTTTTTGTTATCTCTGGTTATGTCATCAGTATGTCGTTAACAAAAAATTCAAACTCTTCTCCTTTTCAGTATGTTCTTGATTTTTATAAGAGACGATTTATACGCATTTTTCCTGCGCTTATTTGTTGCTTGCTCGTTATTGGGTTCTTTTCTGTACTGTTTATACCATATGGATGGCTCAGTGATAGAAATGCATTAACGGGTACACTTGCATTTTTAGGATTAAGTAACTTTGCTCTTCTACAATATGTTGATGGATATTTTTCACTCCGAGCTGATTTCAATCCTTTTTTGCATACATGGTCGTTAGCTGTTGAGGAACAATTTTACGTCTTGTTTCCATTGATATTTCTTTTTTGGATAAAAAAACAACCTGGGAAAAGTTATAAAAATATCTTGGCGTATTCCGTTCCTGTTCTCGGTGTTGTATCTTTTATTTTTGCTGCATATCAGACTCAGCATGACCAAATACAGGCATTTTATATGTTGCCCAGCCGTTTTTGGGAGCTTGCGGCTGGTGCAACACTTTTTCAGGTGCATTTTTATGGTTATGCAATCCCCAGAAAGAAGCTGATGACGCACGTATTTTCAAAATTTGGAATATTGCTTTTAAGTATAGGCGTCATCTTTGCAATTCCAGAGTTGTTTCCTTTCCCGTGGGCACTGGCTCCAGTCGGAGGTACTGTCGCCTTATTGAGTGTCATCCGAAATCCTGCATCTTCTGCGCTTCTAGAAATTCGCATATTGCAGCATCCTGCTGTGACATATCTTGGCAGATGTTCTTATTCATTATATTTATGGCATTGGCCCGTAGCATGTCTTTTTCGGTGGACAATTGGCTTTGAAAAAATATCGCATATTGTTTTAGGACTCGTCCTTACATTCATTTTGGGAACAGCGTCATACCATTTTGTCGAAAAGCCTTTTCTCATAAATAAAAAGCTACGTTCTCTCGACGCATGGAAGATTGTTGGAGGGACGGCAGTACTCATTGGAATTCTTACCGTTGGGTATTACGACTTTTTACTCGATTCCTCTCCATTTCGACTCAGTGTCGTTGAACAAGACCAAGGATGGAAGGCCGATGCTTTTTCTGGGAATGCTATAAAGAAATTGCAAGAACAAAAAAATCATTCAAAAACACTCTGGGTTATTGGAGATTCTCATGCCGCTGCATACGAGAGTATGGTGATGCAAGCCGCTCTCCAGAACAATATGTCTGTCCGAATGGAATCTGATCCGGGGTGTTCGTTTGTCAGTGTGTTTTCTCCAAACCCAGACACTCCATTTTGCAAAGACAGTATAGAGAGATTCATGGAGTATCTCTCGAAACAGGCGTCCGAAGGGGATGTTGTCTTTCTTGCTTCTCTGAGGGCTCAGCGATTATCTGATCAATGGGGTGAACTCAATCAAGATACTATTGATGCGTTTATGCGATTCAACAAGCTTTGTCGTGAGGTTATTCTGGATCAAGCTCGAACAGTCATACGACGTCTTCTGGCATTAAAGCTCAAGGTTATTATTGATGCGCCTAAACCTGTCTTTCGGGCTCCAGCATTTCGATGCTCCGATTGGTTTAATCATATGAATCCAGTATGTAAGCCGGGTTTAAGCATTTCAGCTGCATTTTTACAGCAACAGAATCAATTTGTTATAGAAAATTTAAATATGCTTCATAACGAATTTCCTTCCTTGATTATCTGGGATCCGTTTCCAATTCTGTGTCCAGGGCGTACGTGTTCTGTGTATCAAAATGGAAAACCGTTATTCTTCGATCAAGATCATTTGACCGGATACGGAAATCTTTTACTCCTTCCTGACTTTTCCAACGTGCTGAAGCAGGCGAGCAATTCGTCGTAAGAGGGGGCAAGAAGCTGCTCAGAGATTTCGGCTCGCGTGACGCTTTGAAGAAGTCGAATTCGGTCAATCCACTCCCTCGACTTTGAGAAGCAACAGAGTTGGATCAAGTGATATTTTATGATGACGAAACGCAAAAACATTTGCTGAGAATATCTCGATTAATCCTTTGAAGTGGTCCATCTCATCGGCCCTATGAACGAAAAAGGGGCAATGCCTAAAATTCAATAAGAGCATTTTGACGTTGCCCCAAGAAGCGTAATGGCTCAGTCTTCATCTAGGAGATAAGAAAATGTGCGATTCTTTTGGATCAATCAACTGTTATAGGAATAAAAACCTTGACCAGTTTTCACTCCAAGATGTCCTCGTCCAACATAACCACCGAGAAAATCGACAATGCGCCAAAGGGCTGAATCTTGAAAATGCTCCGCCCCCATTTGTGCAATACGATGAGCTGTATCGAGTCCAACTTTGTCCAAAATGCCGAATGGACCGATTGGAGTATGCATAATTTTTGTCCAGGCTTTATCTATCGTTTCTGGTGGCGCGACGTTGTCAATAGCGAGTTCCAGGGCAGCTCTGTTGAGTGCGTTGAGCATATTGTTGAAGAGATAACCTGGGCGTTCGGTGTTGAGTTCAATAATTGTTTGTTCGAGATCGTTCGCAAGTTTCCGAAGCAAAATTATAACCTCCGGAGCTGTTCCTGGGTGCGGCATGATATCAACAACATCTGCGCCGAGGAGCGGTGCATGAAAATGAAATGCCGCAAATTGTTCTGGTCTCTGTAATGCCGGAGCAATGAGGGATGGAGGAAGATCCGATGTGTTGGTTGTAAATATTGTTTCTCGTTTGCAATACCTATTCAAGTCGCTGAATACCTCTTTCTTTAAGTCAAGTGACTCCGGAACAGACTCTATTACGACGTCAACATTCGTAGCAGCCAACTCCATGTTGTCAAAGAATGTGAGGCGTGAATTTGCAGCTGCAGCCATATCCTGGCTTATTTCCTTTCTGGCGATGATATTATCAAAGATAGCCGCGATATTGTCTTTAGATAGGCTCAATTGACTTTGCACGGTGTCAAGAACGGATGTTTCAAATCCACGCAATGCGCATAAAGCGGCCACTTGTGTTCCGATGCACCCAGCCCCTACAATGAGTATTTTTTTTACATCTGATGTCATTTCGTTACTCCTTGCTGTCAACAAATGTTGAATGGTTCTACCGCATACATGCCATAAACAAACATATGGACAGATCTGGTCACAAGATTTGTATCAAGTTGTATGTGACCATGAAGATATAGGGTTATAAGGTTATGAAGCAAACCTTGGAAATTGGCGGCATAGAGCGCTATTGCATCTTCGGAGTTTTTATTTTTTTCATGATGATGGTGTAGAAAGACATTTTCAACGGCTGAAAATTGTCTTTTACCATACGCGACAGCGACCTCAAATTGAGGAGACTCGGGAGGAGCGAACATTAAACAAAGAAACAGTCGATACAAATCGGAATGTGCTTTTGCGTAGTCTGATATGACAAGACCGCAACGGACTAAATCTTGCTCAAAATCCGTAGTGAACGCCAACTGCTCCAACGATACAAGCAATGGGGTTAGCTCCTCTTCCAAAAGTGCGTTCAAGAGTCCTTTTTTATTCTGAAAGTGATGATATAATGTGGGCTTCGAAACTTTACCTGCGTCGACGATTTGCTGAACGCCTACGCCGTCATATCCCTTGTTGGAGAACAATTTGAGGGCGTGAGATATCAATCTTTTCTTTGTGCTCTGTTGCATGAGTATTTTTATCTACCTACCGGTCGGTATAGTCAAGCTGTTTTTTACTTACAGCGGAATCTTGCAGGAAAAGCTTTCCTCGCAGGATGCTAGGAGGTATCCCCAGACCGTGTGCCATGGGTGCCTGCGGGCCTGTATTCGTTGTGCAACGAAGGTTGGAGCTTTCATTTCGCTCCAACCGGTCTCCTCTCTGCTGAGGCTCACGACGTCGTTGTGCAACGAAGGTTGGAGCTTTCATTTCGCTCCAACCGGTCTCCTCTCTGCTGAGGCTCACGACGTCGTTGTTCACTGATTGGACAGCTTTGTTGAGTTCAACGTGAGTAGAGTGAGAGCGGGCAATGAATTGGTCTGCGGTGAGGGCATATATACCAAGCAGGGCACTCACGATTGTGTGTTCTCTGATGGTATTTTCCTCGAGTAAGCGGAGAAAATAGCATTGTCGATGTTCAGGAGGTTCTGTAGTAGGTATTCAACCGAAGGGGAGAGGGCCTCGGTCTCGTAAAAGAGCAGGGGAGAAAGAATCGTGAATTTTAAAGAAAACGGTCTCATGTGGTATTTCCCACATGAGACCGTTTTTCAGGCGAAATATTGGTTATTCACAGGTAATCGGTGTATTATCATCAACAATTTCGAATGCCGGTGTAATCAGTTCATGATCAATGGCATCGGCATCTTCTGATGAATACCGTACAATGTTTCGAAGATGGTAAAATGCAGACTCATTCATGCTGACAAAGTCAACAGCGGTTCCAAAGTCCTCAGACGTCCTGACAACTTTCGCTTTTATTTTGAATTGAATATCTGATGTTAGTGTAAAATTGAGAATACAGAGCTGATCCATTTTGAGACGGTCAGTGAACGAAAGAAGCATGCCTTTTAGGCTGATATTCTTCGATTTTATTGGCAATTTAGATCGATCACAACAAACTTCGACCTGAAATTCAGCGTTGACGCGGCTGCGTCGGCGATGATTGTCTTTCATAAGCGCTTTCTCCGTCGTTGACCGAAACTCAACTTCAGGCCGTTGTCATCACATTCCAGCTTCAAATAAAGATGAAACAGCTCCTGAAGAATATTTCCATTTATTCTGCCATCCGTAAAGAAAAAACAAAGAAAAGTCAGATACCAAGAAACACGATAGGTGAATAATAGCTCATGTCCCCAATGTCGCACCGATTTTCTCACCATATTTTGTCAGATGATATTCTCTGACATAATATGACACGAGGCCGATTATTCATGCCTTATTTGTTGTGCGAAGTCACGACCCAAAATACGTTCTCAGTCAGACTTGAGTTCAAAATAATCGGATTGATCAAGCGTGGGAAAGTCAAATACGACAGGCGTACACGTTCCTTTAGTGATGGTTTTGAGGTGAACGGGAATATCGATACCGGGACGTAATTTATAACGAGCAATATAACGTGGACCAGGAAGGATGCCGTTCGTCAATGTGAATACAAACGTTTTGTTCTGCGTATGTAATCCCGTTTTGGCTGCGTCGGATTGCGGTTTATAGGTGAAGAGAATTTTTTGAGCGGTATATGGAAGATTGGAAGCGGATAAATCAGGAGAGATGGATAGAATATGTGCGACACCTTCCGTCGTGAAGTAGGTACACGGTCCCCCGACAAGTTGTGATTTTCCGGCATGGGCCGTGTTACAAAACACTATTCCTCCGCACAACAATATAAGAAGGAGACGAGCATACGTGTTGGCGGCGTGTTGTCGAACATTATCCAATTTCTGAACCATAGACTTGGCTTGGTGTGCTTTGAGGTGGTTCATCATCGTGATTATCCTCTTCGGCGTCGAGATTGTTATCTTCTTCAATTTGAGACGAAACATCTCTTCGATCAATCCTTTCGTTTGGTGGTTGTCCAACGGTTCGCATGCGTACATAGGTTGATGCAGCGAGCAAAAGCATGTTGGAGGTATACACCCATAAAAAACATACGAAAGGAATAATCGCAATCTTCCATGAGGGGGATTCTGTTTGTATTTCGTCAAGCCCCCAAAGAATTCCCATGCTAAGACCATGTATCCCGGTAGCATAGAAGAGACCGGCAAACACAGCAGGACGGAAACGCATCCAACGCGGAGCGACGGTATAGCAAAGGGCGAGAAAGGTTATGATAAGTCCGCATGTCGACCAAATTTTACCAGAGAGAATAATATTTTGCGCAATCTCATCATGTATAAAAAGAGTGGAGAGCGCATAGAGTATGGGGAGAAGACAAAGGAAAAAAAGAAAGAAAAGATTGAGGAACGGCCCAACAAGTATAAGCGCAACTCGAACAATCAAACCTCGGGATTGTCTTTTTAGGGAGAGCGCCGTGCCGAGCCCGGACATCATTTGGTAAGAATAGGCCAGTGCAAGGGGAATGAACAAAGCAAGAGCTGGTTGAATCAAAGTTTCGCTATGACGCGTCCATTCGGCGATGGCTTGGGATGCGGAAGAAGAGGAAAAAAAAGTAAAATTCGTCAAGACGCGTTGAACCAGCATTTGCGCGTCTAAGGACGCCATGACGTAACGACCTCCAACAGCGCCAAGAGCAATGAATAATGTCACTGCAGTCCAAAGAACGAGAAAGCTCATGGCCGCAGCTAACAACATATATTGTCGTTGAAATGGAACGGTTATGCTGGCGAGAAGAGCACGGAAGACGCTGGATGGATATGGTGTCATGAAGGAATATCGCTTCCTAAGTGTCGGCCAGGGCTCGCCAGTTATTTTATTTTGATACGGAGATACAAGTCGCCCCGCAGTGGACCAAGACGGCGGCCCATGCCCTTGAGGCGGAGCGGCTTATTGACGGTAAAATCACGAGGTAATGTGACTTCAATTGTTTTCCGGCCTCCGGCGAAGCCATGTTTAATACCAACTCGAATCTTCGCTCCGGGGAGTAAACTTGCAGGAGGAAGAACCACCGTTTGTTCATCATCAAGTTGTTTCGCGAGAAATGATTTGATGCCACCGAAAAGACCGTGGCTGAGGTCAAAAGAAACCTTCTTGTCTCCAAAGCTGAGACTCAGTTCTTTATTCCTTCCTGTTTTGGGAGGAGCTTTTTTCGACTTAACCGTATTGTCAACTTGTCGATAGATGTCTTCAAACACCTTTCGAGCAAAGGGATCTTGAAGAATGTCACGCAACACTTCTTCCCGTTTAAAATAAAATCCCTGCTGGCCTGATGTTGCACCGGCTGCCTTCCTATATCGGGCTTCGGCTTTTTGACGAGCTGAAGACGTGTTCGCAGACGTCCGAGTTTGACTGCCGGTTCTGGCTTTGGCTTTGAACGTCGATCCGGAGGTTCTGTCCGATGCGGTGCCCACATGGTCTTTAAGCAGAAGATAGGCTTCATTCAGGCGTTGAAAACGGCTTTTTGACAAAGGATCATCGGGATTCAAATCCGGATGAAGTTTGAATGCCATGCCGCGGAATGCCTTTTTTACTTCTTCCGCAGAAGCCCCCGGAGCGACGTTGAGAATACGGTAGGCCTCATCCAGTCTCATTGCTTTTCGTCCGAATTGGTATCTGGGTTACGTAAAGCGTTGGCTTGGGAATCTGACTCCGACGCATATAATCCATGTTCGGTGAGATAGGCTCGCCCCGCATTGACGAAGTCTTCATGCGTTACATCAGGGTTAATGCCGGGACAATAATCCATGGCCAGTCTCCAACTGAGGTCATCAATCATATTGCCTCGGAAAAAAGGCCATGCTCGACAAATATCGGGTCTTGCAGGATGGATCGAACATCCCGCTTCACTGCTAAAAAAAACACAGTAACCGTCATCGGCAGTAATAAGGCGAATTTTGTTGTTTTGATGTTCTCCATAGCGTTCGATCAAGGTTTCCACCGACAGGTCAAGGTGCTGAGCCAATCGGAGTTGATCGTGTTCCGCCATGATAATGCCGCCTTCTCCATGGCAGCAGTGTCCACAACGATTGCAGGTAAAGGCATTCTTGGAATTCGACATGAGGCCTCTTACGCCAAGAGTCGGCGGTGTTCAACCATGATACAACGGTCTTCGATGACATGAACCTTTGTGCCTGCAAATACGCCTTCGGCATCGGCACTTCGGATTCCTGATTGCATCCAAAAGCATTGCGGGAGCGTCGGTAAATCGAGCACTTCACGGGCATGGTCCGGGCAATAGGCTGCGGCTCGAAAGACATTAACGATATCGATAGGTTCTTTAATTTCAGCTAAATGTGTATATGTCGTCAGTCCCCATACGCCTTTTCGAACAGGGTGGACTGGGAGGACACGAAATCCTGCTGAGATAAGGTAGCGTCCAACCATATCAACGGGTTGGCCGGCTTTATCTTTTGCACCGATGATTGCGACGGTTTTGGGAAGGGTCAAGATGTCGCGAACGGTCATCTCTGAATAGAGCATCTCTATCCGCCTTTTCGTTTACACGGAAACAGTGTATCGATTCCATTTTCATCAAACGTCCAAAAGGGACATGTCAACCATGAATTCGAATCGTCTCAGTCCGGAGCGCGCTCGGGCGCTCTTTGCCGAAACTGATGTCTTCACTTTGGGCCGCATGGCCCACGCAGTGCGTATGCGCATCCACAAAGACGCTGTGGTCACCTATATTGTTGACCGTAATATTAATTACACAAACGCGTGTGACTGCGGGTGTAAATTCTGTGCGTTCTACAAAGCTCCCGAAGATGCGCAAAGCTTTGTTTTGTCTTTCGCGCAACTGGCCGAAAAAATTCGTGAAACCGTAGAGCTCGGTGGGTACCAAATCCTTTTGCAAGGAGGGATGAATCCCGATCTTGCATTGGGGTATTATATCGATATGCTCGAATTTCTCAAACGAGATTTTCCCAGTGTCGCAATTCATGGATTCTCTCCGCCCGAAGTGCAGTATTTTGTCTCCAAATCAGGGCTCCCTCTTCATGAAGTCATTGCAGCGTTGAAGCAAGCTGGACTTGATTCCATTCCTGGAGGAGGGGCTGAAATCCTTGTTGATAGGGTTAGAACGGCCGTCTCACCGAACAAATGCAATACGGATGATTGGCTTGCCGTCATGGAAGAGGCGCATAATCAGGGTTTGCGTACTACGGCTACTATGATGTTTGGCCATGCTGAGACGTTGGAAGAGCGTATCGAACACCTTGAACGCATTCGATCTCTTCAAGATAAAACTGGTGGATTTACCGCTTTTATTCCCTGGACCTTTCAGCCGGGAAATACGGCATTGGAAGCTAAAGAGACTTCGTCCAGCGAATACCTCAAGTTTCTCGCTCTTTCACGCCTCTACCTTGATAATATAGACAATATTCAGGCCTCGTGGGTGACGCAAGGACCGATGATCGGACAATTGGCGTTGTTTTTTGGAGCCAACGACTTCGGGTCAACCATGATTGAAGAAAATGTCGTGGCCGCCGCCGGTGTGCATTTCCGCTTGCCGGAAAAGACGTTACGTAAACTTGTCCTTTCGGCTGGCTTTACTCCGAAACGTCGAAATATGGATTATTCGTTGCGCGAGGACGATGGGGACGTTGTCTCTTCCTAAAGTGTTGACGGGGTGCGTGCTCGTCTTCGTATATTGCTCAGAAAAACACCGGCAAAAACCATCCCGCCCCCGAGCATTTGCAGGGGGCCGAGGCTTTCTCCCAGTACGACGGCTGCGATGATGAGCGTTACGACCGGAATAAGGTTGATAAAAATTGAAGCTTGGGACGCGGGAATTTGACTGACACCGTAGTTATTACACCCGTAAGCGACAATAGAAACGACGAGACCGAGATAGACGACCGCTGCCATAGATGAGAAGGAGACGCTTTCGGGCAAGGGTTCGATCAACAATGCAGGGAGGAAGAAGACCGCGCCGACGGCTGACTGAACCGCAGTGAGAAAAAGCGGAGAATAACGGCTCGTCAACCACTTTAATGAGATAATATATCCCGCTGCACAGATCATAGCGAGAAATTCCAGCGTATTGCCCAGAAGTGGATTCGGTGCGTTTTCTCGCACTTCGCTAAATGCGCTCATAAGAATGACCCCGAGGACTGAAACCAGGAGTCCTGCGAAACCAGTCATGGACAGGTTTTCTTTGAAAAGTACCCGAGCGACACCCGTAACCATGAGTGGCAACAGCGCGGTGACCATGCCGGCTTCGGAGGCCTGGGTATATTTCAATGCATGCGATTCAAAAACAAAATAGAGGCATGGCTCGCAAAAGGCCATGAAAAGCAAAGGCTTCCAGTCTCCAGACTGATAACGAATTGTCTTGACCAATTTGGGTGCAATAAGTGCAAAGCAGACTGTAGCCAGCGCCATACGACCGAACACGACGCTTAAAGGACCAAGCTCCTGCATGGCGATTTTCATGGCAATAAAGGAGCTTCCCCATAACGTCATAGCCGTGAGAAGCGACAGGATCGCAAGAAGTGGTATTTTTGTTGTATTCATTGAGAATTGCCTTTGCTTGTGCAAAGGCGGTGCTCTACGCGTATTTGTTTCAAAAGGAAAGAAAAGAGACACGGTCTTGTGTTCCTTTTGAGCGAACAATGTTTTTTGCATCAGAATGTATATGAAAAAGGAGAAGTTGCATGTTTGAGTCTTTGGAAGTGCTGCCCAAAGCGGAGGTCGAATCACGCCATACCCGGCTGCGGCACGAATTGAAACGGTTGTGTCCTGATGCCGGAGGGATGTTGGTTTTCTCTCGGCCCAACATCTATTATTTGTCGGGCTGCTTAGCATCCGGTGTCATGTGGTTGCCGCTTGAAGGCGATCCCGTACTCCTTGTACGCAAAGGTATTGGACGAGCTCAACTCGAATCTCCTCTTCAGCACATTTATGAATTTCGTTCATATTCTCAACTGAAAGACATCCTTGCTGAAGCAGGTAGCCCACTGACACCGATTGTCGCTGCAGCAATGAACGGTCTTCCCTGGAGCTTGGGAAATCTGTTGACGGCAAAACTTAAAGGGACGTCGTTCTTGTCCGGGGATATGAGCTTGGCAGTCACAAAAGCTGTCAAATCGCCTTGGGAACTGGAGAAAATACGATTAACCGGCGCCAGGCATCACAAAGGCCTTCATGACATTCTCCCTGAGCGCATTCAGCCGGGGATGACGGAACGCGAGATTTCCATTGCTGTATGGAATGTGTTCTTCGAGCTTGGTCACCAAGGCATCATGCGTATGGAAAATGATGGAGAAGAAATCTTTCTGGGGCATATTTCAGCTGGCGATTCCGCTAACTATCCGAGTGTATTCAATGGACCAGTAGGGTTGCGCGGCGAACATCCGGCGATACCGTTTATGGGCTATGCCGGGAAGGTTTGGCAGAAGGGCGAGCCACTCACTATTGATGTCGGATTTATCCTTGAAGGCTACCATACCGACAAAACTCAAGTGTACTATGCCGGAAAGAAGGTCCCTGACGACATACAGAAAGCGCATGACGTGTGCATTGAAGTACAAAATTTTGCGTCCTCCAAGTTGAAAGCCGGGGGAGTGCCTTCTGCGGTGTACGCTGATGTTCTTCAGCTTGTAGAAAAAGCCGGGATGTCCGAAGGATTTATGGGGTTGGGGAAAAACAAGGTTCCGTTCCTTGGACATGGGATTGGTTTATCCATTGATGGATATCCCGTGATTGCTCGTGGTTTTGATGAACCAGTCGAAGAGCGGATGACCATTGCCTTGGAGCCCAAAATGGGTATTGCAGGAGTTGGAATGGTCGGAGTGGAAAATACGTTTGAAGTGACGTCGACCAGTGCGGTCTGCATTACGGGAGATGCCTTTAATATTGTGACTGTTGAATAAAATGTTTTCGAGTGAAGATGTGACCGACAAAAAAGCCCTCGCCAATCGGCGAGGGCTTTTTTGTCGGCGAGAAACTTTTTAGCCTTCGCTCTTATGACAGATATTGTTGACACAGCTGGAAATCTGGAGCTGGTCTTTGCCTTCGGCCTTGAGCTTTTTGTTATAGGCTGTGTGGCAACCCAGGCAGCTGTATTCGGCATGTCTGTTATGGAAAGCTTGGAAATACGATTGCGTGTCGTGGCGATCGCCAAACGTATCGTGACAGCCTTCAGAGGCGCACGACATGATTTCGCTTTCACCATCCCACATGTGATGGCACGATGCACAGCTAACATCGCCATGGTCGCCATGAGAAAATTTCACAGCGGCAAATTTGGTTTTGTGCGTCTCTTCAGGTCGTTTGAAGGTCAGTTTCAAGGGAAAACACATCAGCGTATCGGGAACGATATTGTCGCTGAATTTGGGGGAGTCCTCGGTGATGCCCGCGGTCGCAAAGACAAGCGAAAGCAGCATGCCGAAAACTACCATGGAAACGATTTTAGAGCGCATCCATCCTCCTCCTTAAGGCTTCTCTGTCGACGCCCGGTTGATACGGGGTAACATTAGGGAAAATAAGTTGTGTGAGAGTTCCAAAAACATCCCAAGCCTGCAGAACCACCATGCAAAAGTGTAAATTTTCACAATCTGGAAGTCAATGAAAAAAAGGAAATTCTTCATATGCCAGGGGGGTTAACTGGGATCAAGAGCGTCCATGAGATTGATGGTGAGTTGCAAAAAGTCCGACTCCGTAACGATGCCAACAAGGATATTGTTTTCTACAACAGGGAGACAACCGTACTTATTTTCGAGCAACATTTGCGCTGCATCCCGGAGTGGATGATCGGCTGATACTGTAAGAACATCCGTCTTCATGATTTCCTTAATGGGAACACCGACATCCAGTTGGTGTTGAGTGGCGGTGTCTATCTCTGCGAAACTGGACACGGCCAATGCAAGCATGTCTCGATGTGTAATAAGCCCTCGGAACTCATTCGTTTGGGAAACAATAGGAACATGGCGAATACGGGCCAATTCCATCACTTGTTTGGCATCGTAAAGGCTGTCGTCTTCTTTGAGGGTAAATAAATCGGTCGCCATGATTTCACGCACTTTCAGCATGCACATCTCCTTACTTAAAGATAAGGTATTCTCCTTTGCACGCCAGGCGCTGTCAAGCAGGCCCATTCTTTTTCTCACGCACTCTTGCTGATTGTTGCTATGGGCTTTTGTTGACTTGTAGTGTAAAATCTGATTTTGACCAGGAAAATTCAGCCGCGCACGAGTTTATGAGAGCTTGGAGCGTGTTCGTTAAGGAGTCCAGACCGTTGCGAGTCGATCCAAAGCGCAGTCGAGAGCGCATGGTTCGGGAACAGATTGAAGCTCGGGGTGTACGTGACCCTGCTGTTCTGGCGGCCATGCGGGCCGCGCCACGACACGAGTTTGTGGAAGAGGCGCTTTGGCCGCAGGCATACGAAGATCATCCCGTTCCCATTGGACATGGGCAAACTATTTCTCAGCCGTATATTGTGGCTCTCATGTCTGAAACGTTGGAAGTAGATCCGGGAATGCGTATCCTTGAGATTGGGACGGGTTCCGGGTATCAGGCAGCCATTTTGGCTCTTATGGGAGCTGAAGTGTTTACTGTTGAACGTGTGCCACAGCTGTATGAAGCAGCAGCCAATCGTCTGCACCGGCTTGGTTTTGAAACGGTTCATGTCAAATTTGACGACGGCACTCTAGGGTGGCCCGAATATGCACCGTACGACAGAATCATTGTTACGGCTGGAGGTCCCAAAGTTCCTGTGCCTCTTGTCGAACAGTTAGCTGATCCGGGGTTGCTTATTATTCCTGTCGGTTCAACCAAACGAAGTCAACGGCTTGTCATTATCCGAAAGCAGGGCGGGCGCATCAGTAAGCGAGAGAAGGGGGGCGTTATGTTTGTAGACCTCATTGGCGCCCACGGTTGGCAAGGATAATTTTGTATATGCTGGAGATACATTCCTGTTTTATTTTGAAACTGATTCAAGGAGGAGCGTCATGACAAACTCTTCATGCGAGGGGTGTCAGACGACAACATGTAGTTCCGGGAAGAAACCTGGAGAAAAAAGTGATAAGCAGTCCATGCAGGACGCATTGATTTCTTCGACGCTTTCCAAAATTCGCTATAAACTTTTTGTCATGAGCGGCAAAGGTGGAGTGGGCAAGAGTTCCTTGGCCGTAAACCTTGCTGCAGCATTGGCACACAAAGGATTTCGCGTCGGCATCCTGGATGTGGATATCCATGGGCCGAGTGTCCCGAAGATGCTTGGCATCAAAGGGGCGCTGGAGTCGGATAGGGGAAGCCTTATTAAGCCGAAGCAATATGGTGAAAACCTGTTTGTCGTCTCCATGGAATCGCTGCTGAAAGACCCTGATCAAGCGGTACTATGGCGTGGTCCAATGAAGACATCGGCCATTCGCCAATTTATTGCCGATGTTGATTGGGGCGAACTTGATTTTCTCGTTATTGATTCTCCTCCGGGCACGGGGGATGAACACATGACGGTGCTCAAGACCATTCCTGACTCATTGTGTATTGTTGTCACCACACCGCAAGAAGTCTCGCTGCACGATGTTCGTAAAGCTATTAACTTCCTGCAGTATGCTCAGGCCAACATCCTTGGTTTGGTGGAAAACATGAGCGGACTGATTTGCCCGCATTGTCAGGCCGAAATCGAGCTGTTCAAGAAGGGTGGAGGCGAGGAACTCGCTAAAGTCTACGGCATTGAGTTTCTTGGTGCTGTCCCGCTTGATCCTGCAACCGTCGTTGCCGGAGATGTCGGCAAACCTGTCGTTGACTTGCCTGCTGACTCTCCTGCCAAACAGGCATTACTCTCGTTGGCGGATAATATCGCCGACGCTGCCGGCAATAGTTTTGAAGCTCACGCCACAATTAGCGGCGTGTAATGTTTCTTTTGCCCGATACACGTCAGCCGCAACCGAGGGAAACCTCGGTTGCGCCTTAGTAGCATTCGGATAGCCATGTTCAATATTGCCAACAACTTGACGCTGGCACGCATTGCCGCCGTTCCAATTATTGTCGTACTGCTTTATTATCCCAATAAAACAACAACGTTTTTGGCATTGATTTTTTTTATCATTGCCTCAATCACCGATATTTTCGACGGAATTATTGCGCGACGTTTTAATATCGTCACCAATTTCGGAAAATTCCTCGACCCTTTGGCAGACAAGCTTCTTATTAATTCCATTCTGATCATGTTAGTGTGGTTGGGTTGGGTTGAAGCGTGGATTGCTGTGGTCATTGTCGGTCGAGAAACCATGGTTACCGGGCTTCGAGCGATTGCCGCCGATGTCGGTGTTGTTATCGCCGCCGATAAGTACGGGAAAATGAAAACGATTATGCAGATGATATCGTTATGCCCACTTATTTTACACTACCCCCTGTTAGGGATTGATTTCGTCCCCTTGGGAACGGCACTTCTCTATATTGCTGTGGTTTTAACCATTTTTTCCGGTATAAATTATCTGCGTCGTTTTTTTAAAGATCTGCATCGTGCTGCATAAATTCAAGCGCAATCCTTGCCAATGATTTCACAGCCGTCTTGTCAAGGACGGCAAAAGTCATTGCGTTCAATGTCAGATACAGGTAAATAAAAAACGTATCTCGCTACGATAAATGACGCGAATCGCGCACGCCTTTTCGGAGAAAAGCCTACGTGGACGAAAAGAATACCATCAATCTTACGGCGCGCATCACAAGCTGCCTGCAAACTATCCTTGAACTTGAGCCTGACTTGGAACGGTTACGTTTAGGCTCAGCACTGATTAAAGAGTTCAAGGTGCTCAAGTCCTTTTTGACCAAACTTGATCAGATCAATTTGGATGAGGAGGACGTTTTACGCATCGAAACTGCGACTGAGAATTTTTTGCAGGAATTGCGGACGCCGCTGTCCCTTGTTCAGCCTGATCGCCATAAACCGCATACTCTTCAGTAACATCATGTTGTGGCGACGCGCTCTTCTGTTTACTTTGATCGGTTTGAACCTATTTTTGCTCTATGGTTTTTTCCTCGGTAACGATGGTCTCTTTACCTATCTCGAACTCAAAGAGCAGTATAGAGACCTCACAAGTATACTGGAAAAAACACACGGCAAATGTATTGATTTGAGTCAAGAGATTCGTTGGCTCAAATCAGATAGGGAATTCATCGAGAAAATGACGCGGAATAAGATGAACTACCTCAAGCAGAACGAAATTCTTTATATTTTTCCGCAATCGTCTGAAACTACGGAACAAGGAAGAGCTGGCCGTGATCTCGAAAGTTGAACTCTATCGTGAAGTTCTGGCCATTGAACCACATTCACGGGTTTTTTTCTCTTTGGCCAAAATTCTCACCGAGACCGACGCATTGGATGAAGCAATTCAGGTTCTCAAACAGGGGGTCACATTTCATCCGGACCACCTTGAAGCAAAACTTCTTCTCGTCGAATTGCTCTCCAGGCAAGGAAGAGAGGAAGAAGCTTCTGAAAATTTTGCTTTGGTTGCCCGAGTATTATCGCAATATCCTTCCATATGGCAACTTTGGGCGAAGAAAACCGCCGCACAATCCAAAGACTCCTCGCTTGCTATGGCGTTTTTGGCGTCATATTTCCAAGGTCAGGATTTTACCTGGTCCGAGATCCTTGAAAAGGGGTTGGCGTCAATCTTATCGGAAAGCACACAAGATCTTACCACATCGCAATCGTCTTCTTCCATGCCTGTGAATACTGAGTCGGAAGGAGAAGAAGAACCTTCCAATGAACCAGAGGAAACCAGCTATGAGCTGGAAACGATGCCATTGGAAGAAGCATTGCATGACGATATGTCGCTGGTCGAGGCGGAAGAGGCTGACGTTTCGGAAATGTCTTTTTCGGACTCGGAAGAGACAATACTCGACGATGTTTCTTTAGCGGATGATGAGGAGGAAGAAGGGCCTGTCGATGTGAATGTTGCTCCCGTTCCTCACCAGCCTTCGGCAGCTCCTGAATCCTTGCCTTTACGTGGGATGGATGAGGTCTTGCGTTTGACTGGGGGTGGGGGGACAACTCTGGAGCCAGCAGATCCTCAGACGGCTATGACGACTGATGACGATGTCGAAGAAGACGAAGACGCTCATGATGAGGACGAGCCCGATCTTGAAGCCGATCCATCGGCTGGGCATGGCATTCGTACTCTGACCATGGCCGACCTTCTTGCCAAGCACGGAGATTTGACAGGGGCTATTGATATTTACCAAGAATTACTTGAGAAAATGCCCCATGGTAAAGCGCACGATGCATTACTTGTCAAACTTGACGATTTACGACGCCGGGCGGGACTTGCCGCTTCATTTGATGTCCTGGCAGAACAACAGGCAACCTTATCCGCTCAAAACGAAGAAGAGCCCCTCATGCAGCCCGAAGAAGACGCGTTTGCTCTTGAAGAAGAACCCCAAACGGAAGAAGTTGAACAGCCTGCTTCTCCAAAGCCAAAGCTGCTTGGTGTTCTTGAATCGCTTGCAGACCGGTTGGAAGCTCGAAGCGAGGCATGAAGCGTTGAGTTTTCGAATTGTGCTGGGGGTTGAAAAGGACGTTTCTGTTCGTATTGACCGCTAAGACAAGGGGCTGTGTGCCCCTTTTCTTTTGGGTGTGTACTTTATGCGTACAGGGATAGCTTGTTCATCATCTTGAATTTGTTGATATTTGTTCTTTATAGCCAAATAAGGATATGATAACGTCCATACAGCGACATCGCGTGAATTGTTTTCTTGTGTCGCGTGGTCCTGCACCATCGAGACAGGGCTCGATAGGAGACATGAACCGCTGTCCTGCTATAACCACTCACTTCCATTTTGAAAGCATGAGGAAAGAACATTGAAACGCTTTTATCTCTTGTTCGCCTGCATCGTGACTCTTCTCGTCTTTTCTGGATGCTCGACAATGAAATCCACATGGAAAGACACGAAGAAACTGTACAAAGAATACATCGATGTCGATCCGACGATTGACTACAAAGACCCTGGCGTAGAAGACAAGGGACTTTTGAAGCTTGCCAATCTTTTTGGTCCCGTTGATCAACGACTTGATCTTATGCTGCGTGGGCTTTCAGGACAGGATAAACTGCCTGAACCGGCATGGTGCCAAGAGTTTCTTGAGCGTTACCCTTGGTTGTCCGGTATTGCTATCATTGGCACATCGGGTGAAGTTATTTTTCAGACAGCTTCCTATTCACTCAAGCCGTTTGACTATGCAGGATTCTCAGAGTTTGAGGAACGCTTTAAAGAACGGAATCTGGCTGCGCTGGTAGCCAGTGACGAAGTGAGCACGGAATTGTTTGTCGGTATGCCGTATTTTGAAAATAATACGTGGAGCGGAACGGTTGTCGCGTATTTTGACGTACGAAATTTGGCTACGTTTTCTCCCGACCCGTCTCAATTATTTATCATTTATCCGGATGGGGTGCTTTGGGCTGGAGACAACGAGACTGTAGCTCAAGCTATCGTCGATTCGAAATGGGAACAACGTCTTGATGAAGACGTGCAAGGTGCTATTGGCATCAATGGCGTTCCGTATGTGTGGGCAGCTAAATTCATCGGTCAATTGGAGATCGTATATCTTGTTCCGGCGGATAAACCGCTTGATACCGCGGACTCTGAAACCGATGCGGCTCCTGAAGAGCAAACTGAAGAACAGTGATTATCGTTTTTACGGTCGGTATGGCGGAACTGATGTGTTTCGCTCTACCGGCCGTATCATTTCTTTTTCCATTCTTCTTTCCCTGAAGCGGATGCGAATAGAATAGATGTGACAATTACTGGAAACCTCTCTTTCCGGCATCAATTCTTATTCTCATTTTTTTATTCACATGGTATAAAACAGGAAAATAACCGGGAGGATGCGCATGCCGCAAATTACCGTCACGGAACATCTTCTGTTACATCAAAAAGAGTCGCCCATGGCGACTGGTAAATTTACCAGACTTCTCAATGAGCTGATTCTTTCAGCCAAAATTATTACTCGAGAAGTCAACAAGGCTGGATTGGTTGATGTGCTGGGGTTCACCGGCGAAATCAATGTGCAAGGCGAGCAGGTTCGTAAGCTTGATGAATATGCCAACTCTATCCTGATTCACCGTATGGAACGGGCAGGAGTGCTGTGCGCTATGGCTTCCGAAGAGAATGCCGACCTTATCGATATTCCCCCAACTTTTCCCAAAGGAAATTATATTCTCATTGTTGATCCGTTGGATGGATCCTCTAATATTGATGTTAATATTAATGTTGGTACCATCTTTTCCATTTACAGACGGCCTGATGATAACGACCATTCCTGCGCCGATTTAAGCGATGTTTTGCGCAAAGGAAGTGAGCAGGTTGCTGCCGGGTATTTTCTGTATGGGACATCGACCATGATGGTGTACACGACAGGAAAGGGCGTACATGGATTCACCCTGGACCCGGGTGTTGGTGAATTTTTACTGTCTCACCCTGATATTATGACACCTCCACGAGGGAATGTATATTCGGTCAACGAATCCTATTGGAATTATTGGGATGAGCCGACCCAGCAAGCTATTATGGCGATGAAAACACCACAACCGCACCGTCGTAAACCGTGCTCTGCGCGTTATGTCGGGTCGCTTGTCGCAGATTTTCACCGAAATCTTCTCACCGGTGGCGTTTTTTTCTATCCGAAAGATTCACTTGATCCGAAAAAGCCACATGGAAAGTTGCGATATTTGTGTGAAGCAGCTCCATTAGCCTTCATTTGTGAACAAGCCGGTGGCATGGCAACTGATGGTGAAAAACGCATTTTGGATATCGAACCACAAACCTTACATGAGCGTGTCCCGCTTTTTATTGGTTCCCGAGATGATATGCTCGACACCATGCACATCCTCAACCCAGAGGCGACAGATTGATTGTTCTTGGTTTCGAGTCTTCTTGCGATGAGACGGCCTGTGCGCTCGTTGAGGACGGCCGCCTCATCGCAGAGCATATCGCGTCACAGGCTGACCTCCATAGTTTGTTTGGTGGAGTTGTTCCCGAACTTGCTTCACGGGAACATCTTCGACTTATTCATCGTCTGCACCAACGTGTTTTGGATGATGCCGAGATAAGCCCTCAGGATATTGATGTGGTGGCTGCCGCTCGCGGTCCAGGACTTCTCGGAAGCTTATTGGTTGGACTTTCATACGCCAAAGGAGTTGCTTTAGCATGTGATGTCCCTTTGATAGGCATCAATCATCTCCAGGCGCATCTGCTTGTAGCTGAACTTGAGCAGCCCGTGACCTATCCGGCTTTGGGAGTTCTCGTTTCCGGAGGACATACTCAAACCGTACTTATGGAATCGGCTTTACAGTACCACGTGCTTGGAAAAACGTTGGATGATGCTGCCGGAGAGGCGTTTGACAAAGCAGCGAAAGCGCTTAACCTTCCATATCCGGGAGGGCGTCTCATCGATATCCTCGGACAAAACGTGCCGCCTGATAGAAGTTTATTTCCACGTCCCTATATTGATAACGACAATCTCGACTTCAGTTTCAGTGGATTGAAAACGGCTGTATCGACTTTTATAGACCAGCACCCCCACCTTCGATTGAAGTCTATGCCGGCATCGCCAGACGCCACCATGTTGGAATCGTTTCCGCATGAGCTCAAAGTGGTCTGCTCTTCGTTAATGTGGAGCATCGCCGATGCCTTGCGCATTAAAGTTGAACGTGCACTCAAGCGGACCCCGGAAGTACAGAGCATCATTGTCGCCGGTGGTGTCGCCGCCAATAGTCGTATTCGGCAGACCATGGGCGAATTGGCCCGTGAACATAACCTTGCTTTTCATGTGCCGAGACCGGCTTTTTGTATGGATAATGCCGCCATGATCGCCTATGCGGGATGGAAATGGCATGCCGCTGGATATCAGCATGCGTTAAATATTGACGCAATAGCTCGGGGAGGCAAGATTCCTGACGATATGATTCGGGTGAACACCGACACCGAAAAATGTCTTGCTGAACATTTTGCATGACCTTGTCGACTTTTTTACTTTTTTGATTACAATAGGGGAGTCTTTCCCAAATTGAACGTGCCGTACGCTTTGCTCACTGGAATGCAAACAAATTATTCTTTGCTTAACAGCAAGGAAGTATTGTAAGGGAACAAACTTGATGGGCGAATTTTCCAGGGACGCAAATACGGCGGTCTCCTGAAGAGATGACGCCTTGTGGCGAGGGTACCATACGGCGTACTGTTGAGGGAGCAGCCTACATGCTGCATATTTTGATTGAAGAAAACCTGATAAGGAGAGAAGTCATGGCCATTCAACTTACTGACTCCACTTTTGAAAGCGAAGTCCTCAAATGCGATATACCCGTTCTGGTCGACTTCTGGGCCCCCTGGTGTGGTCCGTGTCGTGCTATGGGACCAGTCATCGACGAGTTGACACAAGAATATACTGGGCAAGTCAAAATCGGCAAAATGAACGTCGATGAAAATCCCAGCACCCCGAGCAAATACGGTATTCGTGCTATTCCGACGATTATTTTGTTCAAGAATGGTGAAGTTGTTGAACAAATCACCGGAGCCGTTTCCAAAAGCAGCATTAAGGAAATGATCAGCCAAAAGGCGCTCTAGTCATCATGAATAGGTATGACGCCATCGTCATTGGGGGCGGCCCGGCCGGAATAACGGCCGCCCTTTATCTTTTGCGGTTTCAAGTGAAAGTTGCTGTCGTGGAGAAACTTGCTCCAGGAGGGCAAGTCCTTCGAACGCATCTTGTAGAAAACTATCCGGGGTTTCCCCAGCCGGTTGAAGGGTGGAAACTTGCTGATATTTTTGCCGAACATCTTAAGCCGTACCACTATGACACGTACAACGACGAAGTAAGTCGTATTGAAGTCGGCAAAGAGATGCACCGCCTCAAGATTGGCGATACGTGGGTGGAAGCAAGGACGATTATTGTTTGTACGGGAGCTGTGTATAAAGAACTCGGACTCCCTGGAGAAAAAGAGCTGTCGGGCAAAGGTGTATCCTATTGCGCCACGTGTGATGGGAATTTCTTTCGTGATCAGGTGGTTGCGGTTATTGGGGGTGGCAACACCGCGCTCGAAGAATCATTATACTTGGCTCGTCTCGTCAAAAAACTCTACCTCCTTCACCGGCGCGATGACTTCCGGGGACACAAGTGTTTTCAAAATCGATGTGAGGTAAATCCTGTCATCACTATTCGCCGAAGTACATTGGCCAAACGTATTTTGGGAGATGATAAAGTGACCGGCATTGAGATCGAAAACATCAAAACAGGTGAAAAAGAGCATCTGAGTGTCGACGGTGTTTTCGTTTTTGTCGGATACGATCCTCATGGAGATTTTTATCCTCCTGAAATACAGCTTGATGAACGTGGATTTATTATCACGGATGCTGAGATGCGTACTTCAGTCCCTGGGATTTTTGCTGCCGGAGACATCAGGTCAAAATTGTGTCGGCAGATTACGACAGCCGTGGGGGATGGCGCTACCGCTGCGAATGCAGCGCACGCCTATATGGAAGAAAAGGGGTTTATTTGATCGCTGTCAAACGACCGTGTCCAGGGCCACCCTCGGTGGTCCTTTTTTTTGGGGAGAAAAACAGCAGCATTTTCTATATATATAAACAGTCTGCTTGATTGGTTGTCTTTTCCTTGCTGTTTTTTGGTTTGTATGCTCAGCCTCAATCTGGTATCAGTTTCGACCGATGCGAGACTGTTTTTTACGAATATCTAACCCACTTGGACACCATGAATCTGTCAGTCATCCGTCTTATTGCGATATTCCTTCTGGTGACTCAACTCAATGGGTGCGGTTTTATTGATTATTTCTTTCTGCCGCCTCCCGAGGACACAGCCCAGGAATTGTACGAAGCTGGCCGGGACGCTATGAGTGAAAAGAAATACAGCAACGCCATCGAGTATTTCACCAAACTCAAAGATCGTTATCCTTTTAGTCCGTACACAACGCCAGCTCTCATTGCGTTGGGTGATGCGCTGTTCTTGGAAGAGGACTATGCGACAGCATCCGATGTGTATATGGAGTTTGAATCGCTACATCCACGTGATGAAGAAATTCCCTATGTTCTGTTTCAGATTGGGATGTCAAACTTCAAGCGTGCTGAATCCATTGATATGCCGCCAGATAATCTCCAAACGGCACTGCAGTATTTCTACTTGCTGGAAGAAACCTTCCCGCAAACCGAATACGGAAAGCTCGCCGGAGAGTACATCCTGAAATGCCGCAAACGAATGGCAGAGCATGAGCTGTTTGTCGCTGATTTTTATTGGCGTACGGATAATTACGGTCCTGCCTGGCGTCGTTATATGTATGTGGCCGACAACTTCAAAGACGTTCCTGAAGTCGTTGAATACTCCAAAGAACGGGCAGCCTTGTCATATCTCGAATACCAGAAGACGCTCACAGAAGATGAACGTCGAGAAATTGAGGGCGATTGGCGACAATGGCTGAAGGAGTGGCTCTAAGCCATCACAAGAACAAAACCGGCAGGCGGCTCGGATACATCTTACTTTGGTGCACGCATTGTTCGTGTCTATTGCGTGTTTCCTAAAGTGGAGGTCTGAGAGGCCTGTCGGATCTGAATACGAGCTTCCCAAATATGGTTGATCCCATAACACGCCTTGAGACGTTCTTATCTGGCCATTCGGTCATGGGAGAATCTGCTTGGCTCGAACAGCGGATTCTTTCTGAAGACGTTTTTGCTGTCAGTTATGATACGGTAGACGATATTGGCCGTGCACGGTTAAAGACCTGCATGGCTGGCCTGTTTGACGCGTACCCCCCAACACCTACTCCTGAAATTTGCATCGCAAAAACTTCCCCGAGCGGGCAGGGTACGTATTGTATCGAAAAGCCGCATGATGTGTGTGTGGTTGCCTTCAATGATCGTTTTCAATCTCCTGCTCGACTTTTAGCATGTCTGATTCCTGCCGTTACTGCCAGAATACCGCTTGTTCTTGTTGTCGGTATCGGAATGGAATATGCCAATTGGCCTCCGGCGCTAGTCGTCGCCATGGAGCTAGCCGGTATTGAGGCTGTGCTTTCCCTGGAGCAGGAAATGTGGGCAACGTTTCTTACTCATGTTGCTGGAGTCAGTGATGTGTGCATCATCACACCACAACATTCTTTTTTTGAAAGTCATGACTTGGCTTCTGCGTGTCGTTCTCTTCCGACATGGCAACCGACAATGCATCCAGGAGTGGGGATCATTGCGGAAGAACAACAAGTTGATGAAGAGACCCTGCGTTTTTGCCATGCTGGCGAAAGTATTCAACAGCTTCACGCAGAAATGTTTGGCCGAGCTTCAGGTTCCAGCTGTACGCAAAATGTATATGAAGACCTTCCTGGCCTTTTGGCAATAGCTTCGGAATATGATCCTACTTCATTCATGCATGCCTCATCACTTGTTGTGCAATCCGGACGAGAAAGCGATTTTATTTGGCCGGAATTGTCGTCATCTTTTTTTCGTTCCACGCGTCGATGCTTTCTTGCCAAGAGTATGGCTACACTTGCCATGCCGACGATGAAAACGTATTCAATCTCACCTGAATAGTTTTCCCGTTCCCACGTCTCAATTACCGGAGGCCCGAACCCCATGGCTACGAAAAAAGGACAAAGCCAGAACGCCTTGTCCATGATTCGCAATATCGGCATCATTGCGCATATCGATGCAGGAAAGACAACGCTTTCCGAACGTATCCTGTACTACAGTAAGCGTATCCATCGTATGGGAGAGGTCCACGAAGGAACGGCCACAATGGACTTTATGCCAGAAGAGCAAGAGCGTGGGATTACCATCGCTTCGGCTTGTACGGCATGTATTTGGGGCGACCATCGTATCAATATTATAGATACACCGGGCCATGTCGATTTCACGATAGAAGTCGAACGCGCTTTGCGGGTGCTGGATGGCGCTGTCGGCGTCTTTTGTGCAGTTTCCGGCGTCGAACCGCAATCCGAGACTGTCTGGCGGCAATCGCAAAAATACGGAGTCCCGAAACTCGCGTTTATTAACAAAATGGACCGTCTTGGGGCAGACTTTGAAAAAGCTGTTGCGGCGTTACGTGACAGACTGCATGCCAATCCGCTTGCCTTGCAGATTCCTGTCGGTCAGGGGCAAGATTTTGAAGGTATTATTGATCTTGTACATATGAAACGTTTGCGTTTCGATGCGGAGGATATGGGAGAAACTTATTCTCTTCACGATCTTGACGAAAATGAAGCTGCTTTGGCTCAACCCTGGCGTGATGCCTTGCTGGAAGCCATTGCCGAAAGTGATGACAGCTTGCTTGAGTTGTACGTTGCAGGAGAAGACATTTCGACAGCAACGATACAGTCGACAATTCGAGGGCTGACATTGTCGAATACCGTTGTTCCGGTTTTATGCGGTTCTGCACTGAAAAACATTGGCGTTCAACCCGTACTCGACGCCGTATGTGCCTATCTGCCCAGTCCTGCTGATAGAGAACATGTGACGGGGATTGATCCTAAAACACATGAAGAAATTACGATTCCTATCAGTGCAAAGGAGCCGCTGACCGCACTTGCCTTTAAAGTCACTTTGGAAACCGGACGCAAGTTGGTTCTTATGCGTATTTATTCCGGGAAACTCGAAGCTGGACAGGATGTTTACAACGTCACCCAAGAAAAAGTGGAGCGAGTTGCTCGATTGTTTCACCTGCACGCTGATCATAAAGAAAAACTCGATGTCGCGTATGCCGGTGACATCATTGCAGCAGCCGGAATGCGCTTTGCGAAAACCGGAGATACTCTGACTTATGTTGATCGGCCTGTCGTACTTGAAACGATTTCTGGCTATAAGCCAGTGATATCTCTCGCTATTGAGCCGCGGAATACGGATGAAGCCAACAAACTCTTGGCGGCGATGGAAAAGTATTTGCTTGAAGACCCGACGCTGACATTGGTGAACGACGAGGAAACTGGACAAATTGTTCTCTCAGGAATGGGAGAACTCCACCTTGAAGTGGTGCTGGACAGATTACGGCGTGAATATAAACTGGAACCACGCGCCGGAAATCCTCAAGTTGTCTATCAGGAAACAATACTCACTACAGGTCGTGGAAAGGGACTCTTTCACAGAGAGTTGGGCGAACAGTTGCACCATGGGCATGTGGTCGTGGAAGTGTCTCCACTGCCTCGAGATGGTGGGCAAGATATTGTTTTTGAAGTCGATATTGATCTTTGGCCGCCTAAATGGATTGATGCCGTGTCCGATGGTATTGATGATGCCTTGCAAAGTGGTCCCATTAAAGGATTTCCTGTTCAGGATGTTCGTGTTCGTGTTGTGGAGCTTGAGCGCCTTGAAGGGCAATCAACGGAAGTGGGGTTTCGTATGGCCGCGCACCTTGCCGTGAAAGACGGGCTTCAAAACGCAGGATTGCGCCTTATGGAACCCTTGATGGATGTGGAGATTTCTGTTCCCGAAGAGTTCGTTGGAGAAATTATCGGGCTACTCGGGACAAAGGGAGCCAAAATCGAAAATATGTTCGATCGTGGCGGAATCAAAATAGTGAAATCATTGACACCTTTACGCAGTCTCTTTGGGTTTTCCACGCAAATGCGTTCTGCAACCCAAGGACGAGCTGGTATGGTCATGAAGTTTTCTCGCTTTGATGTGTTGGACTGATACGTATTTGGACTATGCATGAGTACTCGTCGTCGTATTGATAGAGTGACGTCGCATCGTATCGACGTGCTCAAAATCGCTCTTGTCTTCTTCGTCATTATGATTCACGCGGAAAAGGGGCTTATCGTCTATGTGAAAGACTATCCGCCTGCAGTCTGGTTCACCGCGTCAATTTGGGGACATCATCTTTGCCGTGTGGCTGTTCCCTTATTTTTTATTATTTCCTCATATCTTTTCTTTTCGACGTGGACATTTACCAGGGATTCATATGTCAAGACAGTGATAAAAAAGACGAAAACCGTTCTTTTTCCCTATCTCTTGTTTAACACGCTCCTTGTTTTGAGCATTATGGCGTTTGGAAAAATTCCATATATTGGGAACCAGGCGTATTTGACAGATCGAGGGATTTGGGATCTTTTCCTCGGGATTCATGGGAAACCGATCAATTACACTTTATGGTTCTTGCGAGACCTGTATATCTTTTTTCTCGCCGCCCCTCTGTTTTTAGGCTTCTTTCGTGTGACCAAAGTATGGGGCATTATCCTTGTATTCATTTTTTGGACACAGCACCCAGCTCCTTATTTGACGCTTGATGCTTCAGGCGTATTTTTCTTTTATTGCGGGTGTGTTCTGGCCAAAAAAGACGTGGATCTCGATGGGCTTTCACAATATGGCACGTGGATTGTCGTAGGGTATATTCTGATGCTTAGTCTCGGTGTATGGCTAGAGGCAGACAGCATATCTCCCGAGTGGTATTATCCTCAACATTGTCTGGAACTCATTAGTGGAGTGGGGGCTTTGTGGGCGCTTTCTCGCTTGCCTTGGGTGTGCAATAATGCCATTTTGCTGCGGGCCGCTCCGTTTTCATTTTTTGTATATTTAATTCATGAGCCCATTTTGTCGCTTTTTATATATTATAGTCGCTTTATTTTTCTTCCATTCAATCCGCTTACGGACATTGTGTATTATTTTGGAATCAGTATCATAACTTTCTGTACAGCTCTCGGGACGGGGCGGCTTTTGGCACGCTACAGCCCAAACACATACGCACTGTTGACAGGACTCAGGCGTCCTTCGACACAGGCATAATCGATCCAATAACCAACTGAAGGCCCGAGTTTGAGGCCTGCTCTTGCTACTGCCAGTCGTCAGGAGAACACATGCGAATCATCAGCGGTCGTTTCAAAGGCCGACAACTGAAAACACTCGATATTGCCGGCGTACGACCGGCTATGGCTCGGGTTCGTGAGTCGATTTTTTCCATGCTCATTGCTCGTGGCCTGTGTTTTGAGGATAGTCTTGTCCTTGATCTTTTTGCGGGGACAGGGTCACTTGCTTTCGAGGCCGTGAGCCGTGGAGCAAAAAGTGCGACGGTTGTGGAACGCAATAAACGTCTTGCCGGACTGTTACGGGACAATGCCCGTACACTTGGCTTGCCCCCGCGCGAATTTTCCGTTGTTTGTGGTGATGTCACCACATTTGTTGATCGATGTCAGAACGGTTTTGACTTGATTTTCATTGATCCACCCTATGGCCGTGATGACTTACCCGGTGTTCTTGATCTGTGCGCAAAGCGAGGTTGTATTGCACCGAATGGAATCGTTGTCGCTGAGGTGGAACGAAATGTAAGAGTAGGCAGTTTCGAAGTTCCTGCCGGGCTCGAGTTAGAAACCGACCGTGAATACGGTCAAACAAGGATTCTCTTATGGCAAAACACGGTTGCGTAGCCGTCTATCCTGGATCATTTGATCCTTTGACGAATGGACACGTCAGTTTGGTGAAACGCGCCTTGAATATTTATGATTCCGTTATCGTCTCTGTAGCAAGAAATTCCCAAAAAAAACCGCTTTTTACTGTTCAAGAACGTGTTGAAATGGCAGCAGAAGTTTTTGCGGATGAGCCGGCGGTTATGGTTGAATCGTTTGAGGGGCTTTTAGTGGACTATGTCAAACGTCGGAAAACGAACGTTATCCTTCGTGGGCTTCGTGCTGTTTCTGACTTTGAATATGAGTTCCAGATGGCACTCATGAACAGAAAGCTTGAACGTACGGTTGAAACCGTTTTTCTTATGACGGATTTTCGTTGGCTTTACATTAGTTCTACCATCATTAAAGAAGCTGCCAGGCTGGGCGGGGATGTCACAGAACTTGTGCCTGCTCTTGTTGTGGAGCGTCTTCAAGAAAAATACGGGGTTGTCCCTTTGCCCAAAACATCATGACTTCTGGATCTATCCTTGTACTCGTCGGTGCTACGGGGACAGGAAAAACCGCGGCTTCACTCGCTTTGGCTGAAGACTTTCAGGGAGCTGTCGTCAATCTCGATTCTCGTCAGATTTATCGTGATCTTCCTCTTGTTACGGCTCAACCGAGCCCGCAAGAACAGGCCGTATGCCCGCATTTCCTGTATGGTCACATGGAGCTGGAAAGTAAAGTAACGGCTGGAATTTTTGTTGAAGAAGCCCGACGAGCCGTGGAATCGGTTTTTTCCATGGGACGGACCCCCATCCTTGTCGGTGGTACAGGGATGTATCTGCGTGCTCTGTTGAATGGGTTGGCACCGATTCCCCCAATTGGAACGGCGGCAAAAGAGCGTGTGATTGATTTATGGGAACATGCACGCTCCTTAATGCCGGAGACCCCAGGGCGAGTGCTTCATGAAAAACTTCATGAAATTGACCCTGCATTTGCCAACCGTATTCATTTTAATGATAAACAGAGATTGAGCCGTGCGTTTGAAGTGTTTTTTGAAACCGGTAAACCTCTCACCGAATGGCATCAACAGACCGCCCCGGAAGGACCACGCCTGAATGCCTTGATATTAGGTATCGATACAGATCTTGTTGAACTCAAGCCTCGCTTGGCAAGACGCATTGATCTGATGCTTGAAGCTGGAGCGTTGGATGAAATGCAACGAGCACTTCTCAAAGCAGGACGACGTGATGTGCCGGCTTTTACGGGAATTGGATGCCCTGAGCTTCTTGCATATTTGGATGGGGATATCGATTTGGACGAAGCCAAGCGGCGTTGGCTAAAAAATACCCGTGCTTATGCGAAACGCCAACTGACATGGTTCCGTATTCAAGAACATATCGATTGGTTTCCAAAAGACGATGTGGATGGATTGCGCCTTTGTGCTCGGGAGTGGATGTGTTCAGCTCAAGAAAAAAGATTATTCCATCCTCTGCAACCACTTGCAAAATAATAGCTTACAGCCATCTCTTGTCATCGCGTGCAACTGATGAGACAAGAACGATAGTACGAGGAACGTGCTCCTGTATGGTGTTGTTTCATGCGACCAGGAATCCAATATGATGAATTTGCGTCGTCGTCATCTTCTCGCCGTGTTGGCCACTGCTTTAGGAAGTGGGGTGATTTCGCCACGTCTTCTTTTTGCCGTCACAGGGAATATTCTTGGTTTCCAGTCTTCAAAAGAAGACAAAAAAAAGCACGATGCCAATGCCAAAAATATTGCGACTTTAAAGCAAGCTGTTGCTCAAAATCAGCGTGATTTTCGTGCATGGTCTTTATTAGGTCAAGCATATGTGGCTGCAGGTGATACGACACAAGCTCTCGTTGCATATCGGCAGGCACTTCGTCTCAATCCCAATGATGCTCGCGTGCGCATGATGGCGGAAATGCTGTCATTATATTCCGATGGGCAAAATACGACAACAGCGCCTGCTATCTCTACATTACAGCGCCAAGCTGAAGCCGAACGTCAAGCTGCGAAAGAGCGTTTGACGTCAAGAAGGTCTGATCAGCAAGCACGTCGGTATCGGATTGTTGTCGATCCTGGCCATGGTGGACCTGATACCGGGTGTGTTGGGAAGAAAGGGCTTCAGGAAAAGGATGTTTGCTTGGATATTGCGTTGCGTGTGGCGCGCGCGTTGTCTTCCACAACGTTTGATGTGTTCCTTACCCGTACAGCCGATTTCCACCTGACATTTTTCCAGCGTGCGCTTTTAGCCAGTTTGTACCAGGCGGACGTGTTTGTTTCTATTCATGCGTCGGCGATAGCAAATCCTCAGGGGCGTGGACTGTGGGCATTTTCCTACGACACGGCAGGACGCACGGAGATGGATCGCCAGACGGCAAAACAAGAAAACAAATCGTGGAAGTACGATCTTGGAAAGAAAATGGCGAAGCCGACATCATTGTCCGATATCGAGTCGTTTCTTCAGGCGCCTTTGACATGCCTGAGTGGCCGAATCGGAATGGGAACGACAACATTGAAAGAATCGTTTTTTGCTCATGTACCTCAAGGTTTACCTTTTGATGAGCAGGGGAGAGGAGCCGGTCCCTTTCAGATGTTGAAACCACTCCCGATGACGGCATTAGTCTTGGAGTGCGGTTTTGTCGGAAACAACAGCGATGAGCAAATTTTAATGAGAGCTGATAAACGTAACGCTGTGGCTGAAGGGGTTGCCGCAGGAATTGTTGGCGCGCTGACTGGAAAGAGGAAGAGCTAATCGTGGCGCCGCCTCCCTACGAGGGGATCTCGTAAGGAGGCGAATTCAACGATTTGGAATTAGCTGTCTTTGTTTTCGGCGTTATCCTTTTTGGGTGTAACATCAATTTCTTCGGGCTCATTGGTCGCCTTTTTGAAATTTTTAATGGCACGGCCCATGCCTTGCCCAATTTCGGGAAGCTTGTTGGCGCCGAAGATAATGAGCACAATAACTAAAATGACGATTAATTCAGGAAACCCGATTCCACCTATCATAGCGTTCCTCCAGTGCATGACTTGTTGCAGGCTATACACGCCTGCCAACTCATGGTCAAGAATAGGTCCCTTCGCTAAGAAATGCCACAGGGAGGAAGTATGACGGCTGAGTTCTTGCGAATGCCTGGAACAAACTGCATACACTATGCGAAAGGGCGTTGCCTGTTGACCGAACATCAAAATCCTGGCTTAGACCAGGAAATCCGTTGTCGAGAGTTACGTCGACTCGGGAAAGAATTTGATGATTTTCTTGTACATGCCGAACACTTCGATATAGGTGAAGATGTTGCAACACGCATTTTACAAGAGCGCATGCAAAAAAGTCTGCAACGACAAACTCATTGTCAGGCTTACCACCCCGGTGATACTGACAGCCTTCTTGGTTGCGCCCACGCGTTGGGCGACTTATGCGCCCAATCCCTGCCGCGTTGTCCGGGTCGTTGCCCGGCTTTTTCGGCCAAACCCGAAAACGATATCTGAATAGAAAAAGGACGCGCCTTATGCCTTCTTACGATTTCCCTTCTTTTCTGGTTCATGCTCCAGCGCTTTTGCCGGCTTTTGTATCTCCAGCAGTACAATCCTGTGCTCAATTCTTTGATCCTGGTCTTGAGACGACTGAACAAGAGAACATGTTTCGTCCTCTGGAACTCCCCATAGAGCCCAAGACGTTTCGCCAGATGGTGCGTGATTACGATACCCTTGCCAATCAAGTTTCAGATCCCGCACTCTTAGCTTCGATTTTTGGGGCACCGTCGAATACGTCCGAAGAGTCATCCCGCAATATCTTGGCTGCTCTTGAGGGACAAGCCTCTCCGGATAACGAAGAAACGAAACGACAAAACGAGCGTGTGGCCAAAGCTCAGCTTGTCTTGGGGCTCGGTGTGTTGCTTCAAAAGCGGCACCTTGAACTGGTTGAACTGGATTCTTCGTTTAATCAGGTCAAGTCGAAGTTTGAAAATAACCTTGGGATGGAGCAGGGCGATGCTCTGGGCGATGCTACCGTCATTCAGTCTGGTTTCGGTGAAGAGCACTTTGATATGCCGTGGGCGACTGTATTGTCGGCAATGTTGACATTGCTTCCCGAAGAAGCGGGCATTTTTGTTTCTGATCCTACGGTGATTGATGCATGGAAAGATTTTGGTGTCCAATTTGGCCCGCTCGATGATAATATTGCCATGCCTGCTAAATGTCGTGTTTCTGGATTACAAATTACTCGTGTTCCCGGTTATCATTTGCTTCTTCGAAAAAGACCCGTGGAAGATGTTACTTTGCTCAATGCTGAACGGGTCGTTGTCATTGCATCGTAAAGGAGGATTCCCATGTACGTGTGCAATCCCTTAGCGACACCTGATTTTCTCAAAAATCTCAAAGGCGTTATTTTTGATTGTGACGGTGTTTTGTTTAATTCTCTGGATGCCAATCGGCAATATTATAATCTTGTACGACAACGTTTGGGTTTTTTACCCATGACACCGGACGAAGAAGCATACGTTCATGTTCATACCGTCAAAGAATCTCTCGCGTATATATTACCTGCGGATAAGCTTGCTGAAGCTGATGAAGTCCGCCAAGATATCGATTATAGAGAGATTGTACCGTATATGCACATGGAGGAGGGCTTGCTTCCGGTTCTCAATCTATTGCGTGCCAAAAATATTAAAATGGCTATCAATACAAACCGGACAAACACCATGGAATTGCTCTTAACGATGTTTGATCTGGAAGGGTATTTTTTCCCCGTGATTACATCGATAAAAGTTTCTCGCTCCAAACCAAATCCAGAGGGAGTTCATCGCATTCTTGAAGCCTGGAAACTTGAACGTGACGAGGTCGGATATATCGGTGATTCGCATATTGATCAGGAGACAGCGCAAGCTGCTGGAGTCATGTTTTGGTCGTTCAAGAATCCTGAACTTTCGGCACAAATGCATATACCTGGTTTTATAAGCCTTAAACAGTGTTTACAACACGCATTGTCGTAACCCGATTTTCGAATAACAACAGGCTGTTCAGTATAAGCAGCGCCAAAAACCACTTGATTTGTCACTGTCGGTATGCCACATTTCGTCAAGGTTAATTGTTGTCCCTGAGAGTACTTCTCAAGGGTTTGCCAAGGAGATTGAATGGAGATCATCGGCAATTTTTTCGACGCTTTGGCTTACGTTATTAGCATCGTTCTTAATTTATATTTTTGGATTGTCATCATTTCGGCTCTGCTCTCCTGGGTACGTCCCGACCCGTACAATCCGATTGTTCGTTTTTTGTATGCTGTCACCGAACCGGTCTATAGGCGTATCCGGAGCCTTATGCCGTTTATCGTTATAAGCGGTTTTGACCTTTCTCCCATTGTGGTGATTATCGTCATCCAGTTTCTGCAGATTTTTCTTGTCAACACGCTACGTTCACTAGCTGTATAGAGTCAATGAACAAAGGGAACGCCGGAGTCACTATGCAGACGATGAAATTATACTTTCCGCTGTGTGTGCGTCGGTGTTCTGCGACAGTCTTGATAGGCAGATTGGGTGAAGATGAGTACATTAGACACAGAAAATACAACAGCGCGACCTTCCTTCGTCAGCAGAAATACTGACGGACGTGTTGTTCTGCGCGTTGTTGTCTCTCCCAATGCCAAAAAAAATGGGATTGTCGGTCTGCACCAAGATCGGCTTAAAATCCGACTCAATGCTCCTGCCGTAGACAATAAGGCGAATAAAGCGCTTGTCGCTTTTATCGCGAATCTTTTCCACGTTTCAAAGAATAAGGTGACTATTGTGCAAGGACAATTGTCACGACAAAAGACCTTGCACGTTGTTTCCAATACGGAACCGAATTGGGCCGATTTGGCCCCTTTCGCTAATTAACACAATCAACACAAGGAGACAGGACCATGGAACAACGCGATCTGGATCTTATCGCCAAAATCGTTGATGAGAACGCGGAACTCAAGGGCCTGTATGAAGAGCACATCCAGTTCGAAAAGATCCTTGAAAAGTACGAAAGCAAGCCTTTCCTCACTCCTGAAGAAGACCTTGAAGTCAAGGAACTGAAGAAAAAGAAACTTGCTGGCAAAACTGAAATGATGAGTCTTTTGGAACAATACCGCAAGGCGGAGGCGAACTAACATGGAATTGACCGGGGCCCAGATTCTCCTGGAAAGTCTGGTCCGGGAAGGTGTCGACGTTATGTTCGGCTATCCCGGTGGTGCGGTTATTGATATTTACCACCATCTCCCGCAGTATCCCTTGACGCATATTCTAACGCGTCATGAACAGGGCGCAATCCACGCTGCTGATGGATATGCCAGGGCCAAAGGGAAAGTTGGCGTATGTCTCGTCACCTCGGGCCCCGGTGCTACCAATACGGTTACGGGGATTGCAACGGCGTACATGGACTCGATTCCCGTCGTTATTTTTACTGGACAGGTGCCCACGCCGCTCATCGGTAACGATGCCTTTCAGGAAGTCGATATTGTCGGGATTTCACGACCGTGCACAAAGCACAATTATCTGGTCAAGGACATCAAAGAGATGGCTGCGACCATAAAAGAAGCATTTTATTTGGCCCGCTCGGGACGGCCGGGACCTGTTTTGGTCGACTTGCCGAAAGATATCCTTGCGTCAAAAACGACCTATCATTACCCAGAAACGGTTCATATGCGTAGCTATAATCCGACATATGAACCAAACAAGAAACAGGTTCGTCGGGTTGTCGATCTCATTCGAAAGGCAAAAAAACCGCTCATCTATGCAGGTGGCGGTGTCATTGCTTCCAATGCGCACGACGATTTGCAGTGGCTTGCGACTACCTGTCAAATTCCGGTGACGGCAACTTTGATGGGCCTTGGATGCATTCCGGGCGAGGATCCGTTATTTCTCGGCATGCTCGGTATGCACGGCACCTACACTGCTAACCACGCCGTCTCCGAAGCCGATCTTATTTTAGCCGTGGGCGCCCGATTCGATGACCGCGTCACGGGAAAAGTGACTACCTTTGCCAAGAAAGCGACGTTGGTTCACATTGATATCGACCCGACATCAATTCAGAAGAATGTTGCTGTCCATGTTCCCGTCGTTTCCGGTTGTCGTGAATTTTTAAGCGCTCTCCGGTCGGAAATCGAACCATGCTTGAAAGGCGATGACTGCTTGCCCCCACATAAGGAGTGGCTCGAACAGATTCATGAATGGGCAACGACCAAACCGTTGCACTACGAGTCCAAACCTGGAGTGATCAAGCCTCAAGCCGTTGTTGAATCTATTTACAAAATTACTCGCGGTGAGGCCATCATCACTACAGAAGTTGGCCAGAACCAAATGTGGGCCGCGCAGTTTTACAAGTTCAAGTACCCGCGAACGTTTATCAGTTCGGGCGGACTTGGCACTATGGGCTATGGTTTTCCCGCGGCTATCGGTGCTCAAATGGCTTTTCCCGACAAGCTCGTTATCGATATTGCCGGAGACGGCTCCATTCAGATGAATATCCAGGAAATGGCGACTGCGGTCTGCTACGGTTTACCCGTAAAAATTGTCATTTTGAATAATGGATATCTCGGCATGGTGCGACAGTGGCAAGAACTTTTTTACCAAGAAAACTACTGCTCGACTTGCCTTGATGTAGCCCCGGATTTCGTCAAATTGGCCGAAGCATACGGTGCTACCGGATTTCAGATCACCGATCCTGACGCTGTGGAAAGCACCTTGCGCGAAGCATTTGCACTGAAAAGCACGGTTATTGTCGACGTGTCTGTCGATCCGATGGAAAATGTTTCGCCCATGGTCCCGGCCGGCAAGTCTCTCACCGATATGATTCTGGTCTAAAAGGGGGGCACATGCGACATATTCTATCCATCCTGATGGAGAACGAACCCGGCGTCCTGTCACGTGTGGCTGGTCTGTTCAGTGGACGGGGATTCAATATTGAAACCCTCAATGTGGCTCCGACGCTCGAAGCGGGTGTCTCCCACATGACCATAACCACGACGGGCGATGACCAGATCATCGAACAAATCATTAAACAACTTCGCAAACTCGTTACCGTGATCAAAGTTATCGATTTGACGGGAACTAAGTCCGTTGAACGTGAGATGATGCTGATCAAAGTCAATGCTGAAGAAGGCAAACGAGCAGAAATTTTGCGAATTGTAGACATCTTTCGATGCAAGGTCGTTGATGTCGATCTTGACGAACTTACTATTCAGATCACCGGCGACCATGGAAAGATCGAGGCGATCATCAATCTCTTACAACGTTTCGGCATCAAGGACGTCATTCGTACAGGCGCTGTTGCTATGCGGCGTAGCATGCAGTAATGACCGAATTCCTTTTCTTGTCGAGAGTACTTTATTAAGGAGTAACAATGAAAGTTTACTATGACCAGGACGCAGACCTTTCGCTTATTAAAGATAAAACGGTTGCCATCATCGGGTATGGTAGCCAAGGGCATGCTCATGCGCAGAACTTGCGTGACTCGGGTATCAATGTCGTGATCGGACAGCGTCCCGGTGGTCCGAACTGGACTCTGGCCAAAGAACATGGCTTCGAGCCTGTTAGCGCTGCTGAAGCTGCCAAACAAGCTGACATCATTATGATTCTCGTCCAGGACCAATATCAGGGCGAAGTCTACAAAAACGAAATTTTACCGAACTTGAGCGCCGGGAAGTCCCTTGCGTTTGGGCATGGTTTTAATATTCATTTCAGCCAGATCATTCCCCCAGCTGACGTTAATGTCATCATGATTGCCCCCAAAGGTCCGGGACACCTTGTGCGCCGTGTGTACACCGAAGGTGGCGGCGTGCCGTGCTTGGTTGCCGTGCATCAAGATCCTTCCGGTAAAGCGCTCGATATCGCACTGGCTTACGCCAAAGGTATTGGCGGCTCCCGCTCCGGTGTTTTGCAAACTACCTTCCGTGAAGAAACCGAAACTGATCTTTTCGGTGAACAAGCTGTTTTGTGCGGCGGTGTGAGCGCATTGGTTAAAGCCGGTTTTGAGACGTTGACGGAAGCCGGATACCAACCTGAAATCGCCTACTTTGAATGCCTGCATGAGCTCAAGCTTATTGTTGACCTGATGTACGAAGGTGGCTTGGCCAAAATGCGGTATTCCATTTCCGATACCGCGGAATACGGTGACTATACCCGTGGACCTCGGGTTATTAATGATGAGACCAAAGCAGAAATGCGCCGCATTTTGAAAGAAATTCAGCAAGGTACCTTTGCTCGCGATTTCATTCTTGAGAACCAAGCCGGACGAGCTTCCTTCTTGGCTACTCGTCGTCTCGAAGCTGAGCATCCCATTGAAACTGTTGGATCGAAATTGAGAGACATGATGAGTTGGCTGAAGAAATAGTCGACTCTCTGTAAAAAAAGCCATGTCAGCAAGACATGGCTTTTTTTATGCTCTATTCTTTGCTAGAACGTCGCCTTGACGAGGCTGAAACATTGTAGCCAAAGGACTTTGAGATGACGGAGTCGTTTATTGTAGTCGCTATCGTGGCCAGTGTTGTTGTTATTGCTGTTGCGTTTTTCGCCCGCAAAGTGCGTTCTCCGCAGAAAGGCGCAAAGCCTCTGGTATTTTCCGATACATCTCGAAACGTTGAAATTCGTGTTTTAACAGAAGATTTAACGTGGGGATCTCAGGAAAAGTCTAAAGTGGTTGCTTTGCTGAATCGTAAAATATCTAAGCAAGGTATCGTTGGCGTTGTCGTTGAACTTCATATTGTTGATTATGGAGAGGGATCGCTTTTCTGGAAAATTGTGGCGCGATACCGCCAAGACGGTGAAGTACAACGAAAACCTTTTCAACCATTTGATACACCACCTGAATTTGATGAAGCTGTAAAAGCTCTTGGAGCAAAGTTCGATGCTTTTGCACAAACTTTAGCCCATGAACTGTAAGCTTTCTCTGTATTGAAACGAACTCTCGTGTATTGTCTATCGGCACCGTCTTCGCCATTAACGTAATATCATCGATTTCTCTTCAACATATTGACGAAGAACAGAGAATATTCACTTTGTTGTTGTGTGATGGCGGTTTTTTTTTAGCGTCCATATAGTATGGACAGACGACTTACAGAATAAAGGCGCTCCATGTTTCCGTCGTTGGAATATGTTATACAGACCTATGGCTATGCCGCTTTGTTTCTCGGTACCTTCCTTGAAGGTGAAACTATCCTCCTTGTTGCTGGTTTCTTGGCCCAATCTCCTGTGTATGGCCTTGATCTTCATCTTGTTATTGCAACTGCTTTTTGTGGAAGTTTGTGCGGTGATCAGTTTGCTTTTTATATTGGCCGATTCAAAGGGAAACAATTCATTAATAAACGTGAGAAATGGAAAGCTCGTGTTGGTACTGTTCATCGCATGTTGTCCCGTTATCACGAAATTCTCATTCTGAGTTTTCGTTTTTTTTATGGTTTACGTAATTTGACTCCTTTCATTCTAGGGACAACAGATATTAGTGGGAAAAAGTTTTTTCTACTCAATGCTATTGGTGCTCTCGTTTGGGCTATTATATTTGGATATTGTGGGTTCTTTTTTGGAAAAGTTGTCCAAGAAGTGCTTCATGATGTCCATAATGCGGAATTGATTATTCTTGGGATTGTCATCGGGGTTCTTTTGCTGTTTTGGCTGAGAAAGGTGTGGCGAAAGAAGAAGTAGTTTCAGTGTCTCTATTGCGTTAGTGAATAGAATTGTAAAATAGATCCATCAATCAATGTTGATTTTATTCTGTCGACTTATTGTTTATCGCATCTCGATCTTTCTCTCGATTGCTGTTTGTAGAGCTCGTCCTTGTCTGTTTATCTTGCCTTCATGGTAGAAGTATTAGTGTTTTTGATTGCCAAGTTTTAATGAGACCTGTAATAAAAACCACGTCGTTTAGATTCTTGTCTTGTACGCGAGGCGGACGATACGATTGCGAAAACTGAATTATCTTGCAGTGTTTTACGTATTGAACTGTCTTAACCCGGAGTTTATTCCATGTCAGAAAATAAGATCCGTTTAGGTATTCGACAGGTCGTCATAGGACTGTGGATTGTCACAGTGAGTATCCTCTCGGTTGCCTTCTGGTTGGATTTGCAATGGATGTATTATACTGCGGTTGCCGTAAGTGCTCTTGTTGCCTTTGGTGCAATCGTTTTTGCCGATTCGTCATCTCGCTCTTTGCTTGCACTTTTGGAAAATGTACAAGACGAGCAAACATTAAAAAATACAGTCCTTTCTGAGTGTAAAAATCTAGGAGTTTTAGGGCAGAGATTTGCTAGCGTTTTGGAAGTGACACTTGAAGAAATATCTTTTTGCCGTAATGCAATTAAATCGATTGGCATGCCTGTTGTTGTGTGCCGTAAAGATAATACTATTGCGTATGCCAGCAATGCGACAATGGATTTTTTGAAAAAAAAAGAGACTGATATCGTCGGAGTGAATGCTGGGATGGCATTTTATAATAAAAAGAATACATCGACGACTGAAAATGCAATTCATAGTAAACAAAATATGGTTACAGAAAAAGATGTTATCTTATGGGACAAGCGCGTTGTCCCCGCCAAAATTGCGGTTAATATTATTTCGAATACCAAAGGTGATGTTTTAGGAAGTACGGAATTGCTTGCCGACATATCTGATGTGAGGGAACAACAAAAAGAAGTATTGAAGCATAATGAACAAATGGTTGAAGCAAGCCGTGAAGTCAGCGACTTAGCACAACGCCTTGCATCTGCTTCTGAAGAGCTTTCTGCATCTGCTGACGAACAAGCACGAGGAGCTCGAGAGCAAAAAAAACAAACAGATACCGTGGCGACTGCGATGGAAGAAATGACGGCAACGGTTATGGAAGTTGCCCAAAATGCCGCTGTTACTTCAAGTGCTGCTGATGAAGCCAGTAAATCGGCAGCCCAAGGTGTTATGCTCGTCACAAAGGCCGTTGATGGTATCAATAATGTCTCACAATCGTCGGCAAAGCTTGGTGCGGTATTGGGACAGCTCAATAGTCAAGCCGAAGAAATCGGACGCATCATCAATGTCATTAATGATATTGCCGACCAGACAAATTTACTTGCGTTAAATGCTGCGATTGAAGCGGCGCGGGCTGGGGAAGCTGGTCGTGGGTTTGCTGTTGTTGCCGATGAAGTCCGGAAGCTTGCTGAAAAAACGATGGGTGCAACGAAAGAAGTTGAAGTTGCCATTCATGAAATCCAACAGCGTTCCAATCATGCTGTGGATACGATGAAGCAGACCGAAAAACAGGTTAATGAGAGCACCAAACTCTCCAATGGCGCTGGACTGGCGTTGGAAGACATCTTGAAAAAGATTGAGGATATGGTTCTTCGTGTTTCACAAATAGCAACTGCAGCAGAGGAACAGTCTTCCGCAGCAGAGGAAATTAATCAAAATATTGAAGAGATCGCACGTATTGCTCATGAAGCTGACGAGGGTGCAGATCAAGCCGCTCACGCGACTCGTGATTTGGCTGAGTTGTCCCAAGAGTTGCTCTCCATGAGTATGGATTTCTCTGCAGACCAGAACAAAAGCCAATTGATGCTCAAGTCGTCTGGCAGCGAAATGCGAGGTGTTTTGCCCAAAATGATGCAAGATTACGTGAAAGAGCGCTTCAATAAAAACATCTATGATCAAATGGAGAGCGCTTTGGGAAACCCGGTATTTTTACCGACTGCCAGTTATCCCGATACCGTGCTCCATCAAATGGCTGAAGTGCTCACATCGTTGACGGGGAAAAGCCAGCGAGACATCTTTATGGGCTTTGGTAAATTTACGATTCCTATGTTTTACAAGATGTACCGACGGTACTTTAAGGCTCAAACGCTGAAAGATTTCTACCTCCACATGAATGATACTCATACTCAGTTGACGAAAGATCATCCAGGGATCAAGCCTCCAAAGTTTACCTACGAAGATAAAGGGAACGTGCTTTTTATGAACTATCATTCAAAGCGGGGACTTTTTGATTATTTTGAAGGAATTTTAAATGGCGCGGCGGAATATATGAAAGAGCGGGTGAAAATTGTGGTGAAGCCGCTGGATAAAGATACGGCGAGAGCAGAAATTACTTTTCTCTAAAAAGATGTGGTGTACTCATTCTATGATGAGCACAGAAGCGAGGACAGTTTTTTTTAGGAAGTGTATTGATCTTTCGTACAATGCTAAGGCATATTCGTCTTTATGAAAGGAAAACATCTTTATCCTGTGCATACAGATACAAGCAATTCGCATGAACGTACTGAAATCATTTCCCAAAAAGAAAGTGCTCGTTTTTTTTCTTCTTGCTCACAGGCACTGGGAAAGCTTGAACACGCGTTGTCTCAAGCCATTACCAAACGGGAAGATGATTTTCTTGCTCTTGGAGAGGCACTTGGGCAGTTTCATGTTGAATCTACGGAACTTTCGGAGTTGGCCTCTCATGTTGTCGAATTGACATCTGGACCACGACTACGTGATGCCGTCGAGGGGTTAACCAACGAACTCGAACGCATGAGTGCGTTGAGTGAGTCAACAACAGGTCAAGACAGCTTGGTTGAGCTAGCTTCCATCGACGATATTACGAAGCATTTGCACAGTGCTATGGGTGAATTCAGCCGCATTGTGAAGCGGCTGAGTATGCTTGGTATTTCTACTCGAATTGAATCGGCACGACTCGGCTCGAAAGGAATGGGGTTTAGCACGCTCTCTGATGATGTCGAAAAACTTGCCGCGAATATAATTAAACACTCCGAACAGATTGTTTCACAAAGTAAGTCTCTGGAAGAGTTGATTGTTTCAGCCAGAAAACGCACAGAACTGCTTGTTGAATCCCAAAAAGGGTACTCGAAAAGCCTGATTGATGAGCTGATGCTTCATCTTGAGACGCTTATCGAGTTGATGGAACGCTCTGAAGCGTTGTCAGCCCGCCTCACACAAAATACCAAAGAAATTGCTGAAAAAATTTCGGATGCCGTTTTATCCATGCAATTTCACGATATCGTGCGCCAACAGGTTGAACATGTTGAAGAAGCCTTGCGTGATGTGCTCAATGTTATTCGTGATCCAAACCAGTTTGCATTTTCTCAAGGCGACATCGCGACGACAGAACGAGAAATCATCGCTTGGATTAAAGATGTATGCCAAATTCAGGTTTCTCAGTTGGATCATGGTGAAGCAAGTTTTGTTCACGCCGTCGATACCTTTCGCACTAACATTCAAGGGATTGCTGGGCATATTTTAGATATTGGGCAAGACATTACTGAACTGACGGCCTCCGGAGGACGTGAGGGAAGTCAAGTATTGGATCGTTTGGATAGTGGAATAGGGCGCATTATGGATGGGCTACGTGCATTTGCCGAGCAAGGAGACGATATTGGGCGCATCATGAAGTCCGTTGCCGGAACTGTTATTGATATGAGTTCTTTTGTTTCCGAAATAGAAGAAGTCGGTTCTGAAATTGAACTTATCGCGATCAATGCAAGCATCAAGGCTGCTCACACGGGAGAAGAAGGGAAAGCCCTTGGAGTTCTTGCCTCGGCCATTCAACAGTTGTCGGTTCAAGCGAGACGACAGACGGATGCAGTCGGCAGCGTATTGTCTGATGTTTCTTCTTCGTCAGATATTTTGCAGGCAAATGCAGAAGCCTATCATGATATGTCGCAAGTTGAGTCTATGGTTGCCACGTTGAAATCCTTGGCAAGTGATATCAAACAGGTAAAAGCCGAGGTCGATGAAAATTTTATACGGCTTCACGACAAAAGCGAGTACCTTGGTAGTGCAGTCAACGATGCTGCTGACCAAATTCATTTTCACCATGAGGTTGCACGAACTCTTTCTTCGGGAAGAGCCGTTCTTCAAAAGATTCTTGATAATGCGTTGCACCTTGTTCCTCATGAAACCGATGAGAACAGACCGGAACGTCTTAAAGAACTTCTCAAGCGGTACACCATGGAAGTGGAGCGTAGCATTCATGAAAATGCTTCAGGAGAAAAGTCAGAATCTGATGACATTGAGCTTTTTACGAGTGATGATTCCACTGACTTGCATGATGATCTCGGCGATAACGTGGAATTATTTTAATCCCTTTATGACATAAAAAATACCACCTCGCGATTGCAATCTGACGAAGACCGGTTTATATCATTGAACAAATCACTTCTTTTGTACGATTCCTACTCTCAATCTCAAGGTGGTAAATTGTATTCACGGTTTCGAGACATATGTGATACGGGTTGGCATTGAAGATAATGTAGAGGTGTCACGTTTGTTGCTCTAACAGAAACACTGTGAAAATCAGAAAACAAAGCGTGTCATGACGATAGGAGTTGTGGAGCAATGACAAAAACCATTATGACTGTTGATGATTCTGCAAGTGTCAGACAAATGGTAAAAATGACACTGCAAAAAGAAGGATATGATGTTATTGAAGCATCTGATGGGAAAGATGCTTTGGGAAAGCTCAAAGGAACGGTATCCATGGTCATTACTGACCTGAATATGCCGAATATGGATGGGATTTCGCTCATTAAAGAAATTCGAGGCATGGCTGCCTATAAGTTTGTTCCCATCATCATGCTGACCACGGAATCGCAAGCCGGGAAAAAGCAAGAGGGAAAAACAGCCGGTGCGACCGGGTGGATCGTCAAACCATTCAAACCAGAACAGCTTCTGGCGGTTGTGAAAAAAGTTCTTCGGTAAAGAAATTTGGGTCGACGAAAGAGGCTTCTGTTCTCCCAAGTTGATTTGTCTGCGTTTCTAACCCACCGACGTCCGAGGCTATTATCCTGGATACGGGCGGATATGAAGGAGGCGGCTGCATGTCCAATGACGATTTCTACAGAGAAACGTTCAAAGAGGAAGCAGCTGAGCTTCTTATCGAATTAGAAAACGGTTTACTGGAACTGGAAGACGATCCAGGTAATAACGACCTTATCAATCGCGTCTTTCGTGCCATGCACACCATCAAGGGTTCGGGAGCGATGTTCGGTTTTGACGACATTGCGTCATTCACCCATGATGTTGAAACTGTGTTTGATGATGTTCGCAATGGGTTATTGCCTGTTACCAGCAAGCTTCTTGATGTCAGCCTTTCCGCGAAAGACTATATTAAATGGCTTCTTGAAGACCCTGCCGCGGCCTATGATCAGCGCGGCAAAGAGATCGTCAGTCAATTTCATGCATTTCGCGAAGAAGGAACAGCGAAAGACGAAGAGCTCAACGAAGAGCCCGCTGATATCCCTCCAGCCAGTATAACCGCAGAAAATATTTATACATATCGTATCCGATTCCGCCCCAACCCCAATATACTGACGTTTGGGAGCAACCCTCTGTCGTATATTGAAGAATTAGTTGAAAATGGCATCCCTCAGATTTTTAGCAACGTTGACGCAATTCCTGATTTGGAATCCATAACGGAAGAATTTTGCTATGTATGGTGGGATCTTATTTTGGCTTCTCCGCTTTCCCCGGATGACATTAAAGGAGTCTTTCTCTTTATTGAGGACGACTGCGATATTAGTATTGAGCTTCTCGTTCGCGCAGATGAATTCGAAGAACGATCGACATACAAAAAACTCGGAGAAATTCTTATTGAACGAGGCGATATTGATGTCGAAACCTTGAAGCGTGTTCTTCAAAGTCAGAAACGCCTCGGCGATCTCTTAACCGAAGCCGGTTTGGTGTCTCCGCAAGTTGTACAGTCTGCTTTAGCAGAACAAAATACATTACGTTCCGCGTCACCTGGTCGACAGCGTGACCGAGAATCCGATGCTGCTTCAAGTATCCGTGTTGCGGCGGACAAATTGGACAAACTTGTCGACCTTGTCGGTGAACTCGTTATTGTTCAATCCCAAATTCGGCAGGCGGCTACGGCCAAGAGGGATCCCCTTATGAAGGGATTGTCTGAGCAACTCGATCGTCTCAGCGATGAACTTCGCGATTCCACGCTCGATATTCGCATGTTGCCTATTGGTACGACTTTTAACCGTTTCAGACGCCTTGTTCGTGATTTGTCTGCAGAATTGGGAAAAGAAATTGAGCTTGAAACTTTTGGTGCAGAAACCGAACTTGATAAAACTGTCATTGAACGACTTGTTGATCCGTTGGTTCACTTACTTCGGAACAGCATTGATCATGGCGTTGAACCTCCCGAAGACCGGAAAGAAGCAGGCAAATCGTCCGTTGGGCATGTCGTATTGAGTGCAGAACACTCAGGGGGAGATGTCAGCATTACCATTCGTGATGACGGTAAAGGCATGGATCCCCACGTATTGCGGCAAAAGGCTATTGCAAAAGGGCTGATAGCCGCGGATACGGAATTAAGCGATCAGGAGTGCTTTCATCTTGTTTTTATGCCGGGGTTTTCGACGGCTGAAACTGTAACGAGTGTTTCGGGCCGTGGTGTTGGTATGGATGTTGTTAAGCGAAGCATCGATGGATTACGCGGCGCTGTTGAAATTGAGAGTACAAAAGGTGAAGGAACGGCAATCACAATCCGTCTTCCTTTGACATTGGCCATTATAAATGGATTGCAAACCGAGACTGGGGGAGAGTATTATGTTCTTCCTCTGTCTGATGTGGAAGAGTGTGTTGAGCTGGAACATAACGAGAAATCCATTGATGGGCGTCAATTCATAAATTTACGTGGGGAAATTGTTCCATACATTCGTTTGCGTGATTGGTTCAATATTGCAGGGATGGCACCGCCTATAGAACAAATTGTTATTTCAAATGTTCATGGGGTACGGACCGGCATCGTCGTGGACCATGTTGTCGGTGAACACCAGACTGTCATTAAAAGCCTTGGAAGATTATATCACGATATTGCAGGTCTTTCCGGCGCAACAATTCAAGGCGACGGTACTCTGGCTCTTATCGTCGACGTTCCCAACTTAATCCGATCGGCGACTTCGACCGAACACGACTACGCAAGGAGCACGACATGACCGAATCTTCTTTCAATGACAATCAATATCTGACGTTTACTTTGGAACGCGAACAATTCGCATTGAATATTGGTTCGGTTCGCGAAGTTCTTGAGTTGACGAACATTACCAAGGTGCCTCGGACACCCGAATTCATTCGAGGAGTTATTAATTTGCGTGGTCGGGCTGTGCCGGTTGTCGATCTTCGTATGAAATTTGGCATGGGAGAAACGCAACGCACAGTAAATACCTGTATTATCATCGTTGAGGTAGAGCTTGATGGTGAACGTACCATTCTCGGGGCCTTGGCTGATTCGGTCCAGGAAGTCTATGAGATGGAGCCGGGAAGTATTGATCCTCCGCCTCGCATGGGAACCCGTGTCAAAGCTGATTTTATTCGTGGAATGGGAAAAAGTGGGGATCAGTTCATTATCATTCTTGATATTGATAAAGTTTTTTCTGCTGAAGAACTGTCTGCGTTTTCTCAAGTGGGCGGTTTGCAGGAAGACACGGCTGAACACGCTGTTGAAGTTTCTGTATAAGCTCGCTTGCCGTCATACAACGGCGGTCGTGGAGGGGACGTACGAATGGACGTTGCAGGAAAAAAAGCAAAACGATGCTTTTTGTTCTTTATGCAAATATTTGTTTTTTTCAAAGCAACGAGGTAGGTGATGCTTTCTCTAACAGCTCGATAAAGGAAACAAAATGTCAGCAAACACCATCAAAGTGCTTGTTGTCGATGATTCAGCGCTCGTTCGCCAAACATTGACGGAAATTCTGGATTCTGATCCTACCATAGAAGTTGTCGGTGCTGCTGCCGATCCCTATGCAGCAGCTAAAAAGCTTGAAACAACAGTTCCTGACGTCATTACACTCGATATTGAAATGCCCAGAATGGATGGGTTGACGTTTTTAAAAAAACTTATGACGCAGCATCCGATTCCCGTTGTTATTTGTTCGACGCTCACGGAATCGGGATCGGAAACAACTTTGCGGGCTCTCGAGTTCGGTGCCGTCGATATTATTCTTAAACCGAAAATTGGCACGAAGCAGTTTCTCGAAGAAGCACGAATTCGTGTTTGCGATGCGGTGAAAGCGGCCGCACGGGCCCGGGTAAAAAAAATCACTACGACGCAACTCAAAGTGCAACCCAAGTTATCCGCCGACGCGGTTTTGCCGGGTCCTAAGGGCAAAGCGATGTTTCAGACAACAGAGAAGGTTGTTGTCGTTGGCGCGTCCACAGGCGGTACTGAAGCGTTGCGTGTTTTTCTTGAAGCGTTGCCCCAGGACTGTCCAGGTATTGCGATCGTACAGCATATGCCTGAACATTTTACGGCCGCATTTGCCAAGCGGCTTAACGGAATTTGTCGCATAACGGTCAAGGAAGCGGTTGATAATGATACGGTTTTGCGCGGCCAGGCACTCATCGCTCCCGGTAATAAGCATATGCTTTTGAAACGGAGCGGGGCGCGATATTATACTGAAATCAAGGACGGACCTCTTGTCAGGCGACATCGACCCAGTGTTGATGTACTGTTTCGTTCGGCGGCTCGCTACGCAGGAAAGAACGCTGTCGGTGTTATCATGACAGGCATGGGAGACGACGGCGCGACCGGAATGAAAGAACTGAAAGATGTCGGAGCCTATACTATTGCCCAGGATGAAGCCACGAGTGTGGTTTTTGGAATGCCACAAGAAGCCATTAAACTTGGCGGTGTGGATAGAGTGCTACCTCTTGAGGCAATCGCTCATGAAGTCGTACGATCCTGCTCGTGAAGACGCTTGCTGGAAATATAAAGATTGAGTGACAATATGCATCTTGAAATTGAACGAAAGTATTGCATTCCCGGGTTTTCAACAATTCGAAAAGGATTGCGTGCTTTGGGTGCTGTAATGCATTCACGCATGTTTGAGGAGAACATTGTTTACGATACACCGGATCGTCGTTTGTGTACCTCAAATATGTTGTTACGTGTGCGTCAGGATGATCAAGCGCGCATTACTCTCAAACTCCCGTCTTCAATGAGCAGCGATCATTTTAAAGTTATGGAAGAGTTGGAAACAGTTGTTGAAGACTACGAAATCATAAAAATGATTTTCCATCATCTTGGATTTATTGAGTCATTGCGTTACGAAAAAATTCGGGAGACTTGGTTGATTGCTGAAGGAACCGTTGCCTGTTTGGATCATCTTGTTTTTGGCAACTACATTGAATTTGAAGGGGATGCCGATACTATTGAAAAAACGGCAACCGCGCTCGGCTTGGCTGATTCTGATATATTGACAGAGAACTATCACCAGCTCAATTGTGCCTTTCGACAGGCCCAAGGCCTACCCCCTGATGATAATTTTGTCTTTTCCGAACCAGAACGTTCTCGCCTGATTGCATCTCTTTCTGACAACAACAAGGATGTTGGTAGGAAAATCTGAAGGGCCAAGGTTGTCCCCAGTCTCTTTTTTCATTATTTATAGTGGCAGTGAAGAAACATCGGGATATGCTCGGCTCTGGCTGAAAGTACTCCCGAGGTCTCGACAGGCCTCGATCCGTTATTATTTGTAATTGATACCGACATCTCGATACGAGGCGCGAGCAATTCATGTCGGGATATGATCGGGAGGAAGAATGAGCGAGCCCTTTTTTGATGATGGTCTTGAGTCCACCACAGACGTCCGCGACGAGGTGCGTGAACCCAAGCAATACAAAGTGCTCCTCCATAACGACGATTACACGACCATGGAATTTGTCGTGCGAGTTCTTGTGCAGGTCTTTCGTAAAAGCGAGCGCGAAGCGACACAGATTATGTTGAACGTACACAATAATGGCGTTGGGGTGTGCGGAATATATACACAAGAAGTTGCCGAGACAAAAGTTGCCATGGTGCGTGATCTTGCCCAGAGCAATGGGTATCCCCTAAAATGCAGTATGGAAGAGGTATAAATGCTGAGTAAAAAGCTTGAAAGCGTTCTGACCACGGCTGTCAAGGAGGTCAAGCGCCGCAACCATGAGTACCTGACTCTGGAGCATCTTTTGTACGCCATCCTGCTTGAGGATGAAGGCAAAGATCTGCTGTTGAACTGCGGTGCGAATGTTGTTCGCCTCAAGCACCAACTCGAACGCTTTTTTATTGATCACATGGAAGTCATGCCGCAAAACGTTGCCACGGAAGTCGTGCAGACTCTTGGCGTTCAACGGGTTTTACAGCGGGCGATCATGCACATGCAGTCTTCCGGAAAAGAGCAAGTTGAAATTGGAGATGTGCTTGCCGCTTTGTTTGACGAGGAAGATTCATATGCTGTGTATTTTCTCAAGTCACATGGTGTAACCCGGCTCGACGTGCTTGAATTCATTTCTCATGGAAGTACCAAGGATGGATGGGCAGTGGAGAACGAAACGAATCAGAAAGGATCGGAAGCGTCTTCGGCCAAGTCCGGTTCGCCGCTCGAACAATTCACGGTTAATCTTGTCGAAAAAGCCAAAGCTGGTGACATTGATCCACTTATTGGCCGTGAGGGCGAGCTTGAGCGAACGGTGCAGGTACTTATGCGCCGGCGTAAAAACAATCCCATTTTCGTGGGAGATCCTGGTGTCGGCAAAACAGCCATGGCTGAAGGGTTGGCACTTCGTATAGCGGAAGAAAATGTCCCAAATGCCTTCTTGGAAACACAGATTTTTGCTCTCGATATGGGAGCCCTGTTGGCGGGTACAAAATACCGTGGAGACTTCGAAGCTCGTTTGAAAGGTGTCATTGGTGAGTTGCAAGGTATTGATGGCGCCATTCTTTTTGTCGATGAAATCCACACAATCATTGGTGCAGGTGCCACGAGCGGGGGCACGTTGGACGCATCCAATATTTTGAAACCGGTACTGGCCTCAGGGAAACTCCGGTGTATCGGATCGACAACTTACGAAGAATACAAAAATCATTTCGAGAAAGATCGTGCGTTATCTCGTCGATTCCAAAAAATCGAAATTGCCGAACCCACGGTGGACCAAGCCGTTGAAATTCTCAAGGGCTTGAAGTCCTATTATGAAGATCATCACGGCGTGAAATATACGGTATCGGCGCTGAAGGCTGCTGCTGAACTTTCTGCACGGCACATTAACGATCGCTATTTACCGGACAAAGCGATTGATGTCATTGATGAAGCTGGAGCACGATACCAACTTTCGAATAGGTCGTCCTCGAATAGCATTGGTGTTGCCGATGTCGAAAAAATCGTGGCCAGTATGGCCAAGATTCCGACGCAACGAATCTCTGCCTCGGATAAAAATCGACTGGAAAATCTCGAAAACGAACTTAAAAATGTTATTTATGGCCAAAATGATGCCATTGATCAGCTCTCCAAGGCCATCAAACGATCCCGAGCCGGTTTGCGGCAGGCAGGAAAACCCACAGGCAACTTTTTGTTGGCCGGGCCCACCGGTGTGGGCAAAACCGAGTTGTCCAAGCAACTTGCCGCTGTATTAGGTATCCATTTTCAACGATTTGACATGAGTGAATACATGGAGAAGCACGCTGTGGCTCGATTGATCGGCGCGCCTCCGGGATATGTCGGATTCGAGCAGGGTGGTTTGTTGACGGATGCCATCCGGAAGCACCCGTACTGTGTATTGTTGCTTGATGAAATCGAAAAAGCCCACCCTGATATGTTCAATATTTTGCTTCAGGTGATGGACTACGCGACATTGACCGACAACAATGGGCGAAAAGCCGACTTCAACCATGTTATCTTGTTGATGACCACCAACGCTGGAGCCCGGGAAATGGCTTCAAAGAGCATCGGGTTCGGAGGAGTTAAAGCCGAAGACAAGACCGGTCGCGGTCTGAAAGCGCTTGAGCGTTTGTTTAGCCCGGAATTTCGGAACCGTCTTGACGGTACTGTCTCCTTCAAAGCGCTTGATTTTAATGTCATGGAACAAATCGTGGACAAGTTCCTCCTGGAGCTCAACGATCAAGTGCACGAACGGAAGGTGAGCATCGAGTGCACAGAAGCAGCACGCAAGTGGCTTGCCGATGCTGGATATGACCAGGATTACGGAGCCCGACCGCTTGCCCGTGTTATTCAACAAGAGATCAAAGATCCTTTGGCACAGGCGATGCTGTTTGGTGAATTACGCAAAGGCGGACAAGTGCTTGTTGATTTGGCTGAAAATGCTCCGTCGCCTCATGACGAGCGCAATGAAAAGGACGGGCCAGCGGTTTTCACCTTTACCTTTTCTGGAAAGGCTGTCGCAACAAAAGAACCGGTCATTGCATAACTTTCGATTCATCGGTGTTGTATTTACTCAATAATAGCCTGGAGTTTCCAGAACCACAATTCGCTGAACCCGACGGTCTTCTGGCCGTCGGAGGCGATTTGCGGCCAGATCGGCTTCTTGCTGCTTACCGACGCGGTATTTTCCCTTGGTACAATGATAATAGTCCTATTCTCTGGTGGTGTCCTCACCCCCGGCTTGTTCTTGTCCCCAAAGATCTTCATATTGCAAAGAGCCTGCGAAAGGTCTTACGCAAGCAAGTTTTTTCCATTGGATTCGACACGGATTTTCACGGTGTCATCAGGCTTTGTGCAGAAACACGGTTGGATACCGGCGGGACATGGATTACTGCGGATATGAATCGCGCGTATTGTCGCCTTTTTGAATTAGGCTATGCTCACTGTGTCGAGGCGTGGGAGGACGGAGAACTTGTCGGCGGGATCTATGGTGTTGCTGTCGGTCGAGCATTCTTCGGTGAGTCGATGTTCCATCTGAAGCCAAACGCCTCCAAGGTAGCCTTGGTTCATCTTGTCCGCTTTCTTGAGCATCATGGATTTCACCTGATCGACTGCCAGCAAACGACACCCCACATGCTCCATTTTGGTGCGACGGAATGGCCGCGCCCGTCTTTTCTCAGGGCATTGGAGTCGGCAACGGTATTGGATCATCTCGCCGGCCCCTGGCATACCTGCGAGATGCCTGATTTCCAATGGTAAAATGACAATTGCGAACCGAGGTCTCGGTTCGCAATGATTGAAGAAGATTATGTTTTATCGAGGTCGATCCATTTCGATGCGCAGGGGGGGGCATAGTCGGCAAATCGTTGCAGCAGTGCTGCCGGTGTCGTCTCGGCAATAAGCAGCGGCGCCTGTGCTTTTTTGAAAAAGCCATTTTCAATCATATTGGAAAGAAACGTCTGAAGCGGATCATAATAGTCTGTGATATTGAGAAAACCACATGGCTTACAGTGGAGCCCGAGCTGAGCCCATGTGATGACCTCGCAAATTTCTTCAAGCGTTCCCATGCCTCCAGGCAGCGCAATAAAACCATCGGATATCTCGGCCATCGCCGCTTTTCGTTCATGCATGGAGTCAACAACACGGCATGATGTTAAACCGGGATGAGCAATTTCTTTATCATGGAGGAATCCGGGGATAACTCCATGAACTTCGCCACCAGCCGCCAGCGCTGCGTCGGCAACGGCACCCATCAGACCGACGGCAGCGCCTCCATACACGAGCTGAATATGTTGCTCAGCTAATAATCGGCCAAGCTCGTTCGCCGCATTCATAAACGCAGGATCAAACCCAGGGTTTGATCCACAAAAAACACAAACAGCAGAAAGTGACATAACCATTCCCCTCAAGGGGTATTATTGAATAGGGAAATATTCCCGTAACCAAGGTAAGCCAAAGCAGTGTAAATAATTCCGCAAACGATATAACACAAGAGAAGGAAACGCCTATTCAAGCCGAATAGCCGTTCCCTAACGTGTTATTCTTGATTGTCGATAATGGGCTTGTGTCCACTGAGGTCAAAAAAACCACAGAACGAGAAATCCAATGGATAATTCGGCATGGTGTCGAAGTTGATGAAACCAATGGACTTCCCTGGACTCAGTTCAGAGAGTCCTGCCAACCCCAAAGGAATGGGGAAATTGAGCGGGCAGGATTTAATTGACGCGAGCTTTTCGCCGTAACGTTCCTTAAGGTATTCTACGATGGCGTCACGTTCTTCGATTGTGAAGGCTTCGAGCAATACCCGTCTGCTACTTTCAATGTTGATCTCGATGTAGGGATCAACCGGATCACCGAGAAGGATGTCCCAATCATAGGCTTCGTCTTCTTCGGGATCCCATTTGGACCGAAACAAGTGGACATCAACGTCTTTGCGTCCTTTGAAGCTTTTGATAACCACGGTAATGGCATAGGCCCGGTCAACAGGCAATTCATAATCGGCCGGAATAATATCGATTTCCATTTTCGCCTCCTCGACGACGATATTTCGCGTTGTCAGCCAAGAAGGATGACACTACACTTGACCGCGTAAATATTCCAGAGTCTTTTCCAGGGTTTTTGGGCCGGTCGAACGCCGACCGCACCGGTCATCGTATTTTTGTCGGCTATAGGGTCACCGTGATACACGATACATTTGAATTGCACAGCGATTTCGTTCCCAAAGGAGATCAGCCCGAGGCCATTGAACAAATTGTGGCCAACATCGAGCATGGATTGAAGCACCAGGTTCTGCTCGGTGCGACAGGGACAGGGAAGACATTTACCATGGCGCATGTTGTGGCCAAGCTCAATCGACCAGCACTCATTATGGCGCCGAACAAAACCTTGGCTGCACAGCTGTTCAATGAGTTTAAAGGGCTTTTTCCCAATAATGCTGTTGAATATTTTGTCAGTTATTATGATTATTATCAGCCTGAAGCCTATTTGCCGCATTCTGATACCTATATTGAAAAAGATTCTTCCATTAACGATAATATTGACAAACTCAGACATAGTGCCACGCATTCGCTGCTTACACGACGCGACGTTTTAATCGTTGCATCGGTGTCTTGCATATATGGTCTGGGGTCCAGAGAGTACTATGAACGCATGGTGCTGACCTTGGAAGAAGGGCAGGATGTTACCATGGATCATGTCATGGAACGCCTGGTGGACATCCAATATGAACGCAATGATTATGATTTTCACCGAGGGGTTTTTCGAGTTCGTGGCGATGTTATTGAACTTATTCCGGCGTACAGTCGTGACCGTGCCATGCGCCTCGAATTTTTTGGGGATGAGTTGGAGGCAATTCTAGAAACCGATCCTTTGACCGGTGAAGTTGTACGACCGCTCAACAAAACGATTATCTTTCCAAATAGTCACTATGTTTCGGATCGGGAAAATCTCACCCGCGCCATCACTGATATTCGTGATGAGTTACAAGGGCGTTTGCAACAATACGAAAAGGAAGAAAAACATCTGGAGCGGCAACGTCTCGAACAGCGTACAATGTACGATTTGGAGATGATTGAAGAACTCGGATACTGTAATGGGATCGAGAATTATTCCAGACACCTCGACGGCCGTCGGAGTGGAGAGCCACCTGCAACGCTTCTCGATTATTTCCCGGATGATTTTCTTCTCTTTATCGATGAATCACACATCACCGTTCCTCAAGTAGGAGGCATGTTTAACGGTGACCGGGCACGAAAAAAGACGTTGGTTGACTTTGGGTTTCGGTTGCCGTCTGCTTTGGATAACCGGCCGCTCAATTTCGATGAATTCATGGAGCGAATAGGGCAAACCATCTATGTCTCGGCGACCCCCGGTCCCTTTGAACTTGATACATCGCAGGGCGTTGTTGCTGAACAAATTATTCGACCAACCGGCCTCCTTGATCCGATACTTGAAGTACGTCCGACCAAGGGACAAGTGGATGACCTCACGGCGGAATGTCGATTCCGTCAGGATGCCAACGAACGCGTTCTTGTCACGACGCTGACCAAACGTATGGCCGAAGATCTTACCGAATATTTCAATTCCATGGGCGTTGCCGCCCGCTACCTACACTCGGATATCGATACGCTCGAACGTGTCGCCATTATTCAAGCGCTTCGTCAAGGGCAGTTTTCTGTTCTGGTTGGCATTAACCTCCTCCGTGAAGGGCTCGATATTCCGGAGGTCTCCCTGGTTGCCATCCTTGATGCAGACAAAGAAGGGTTCCTCCGGTCGGCACGTTCGCTTATCCAGACATTCGGACGAGCAGCACGCAACGCCTCCGGACGGGTGCTTCTCTACGCGGACTCCGTTACGCGTTCTATGCGTGCAGCTATGGAAGAAACGGATCGACGTCGTGAAAAACAGATCGAGTACAATGAAAAACATGGAATAGTACCGCAGACGGTCTATAAGCAACTGGACAATGTGCTTGATAGTCTGCAAGAAACGGATGTCCTTGATACGAAAGGACAAGCCGGGTCTCTTATGGGTACGACGATGTCCGTCGCTGAAGATACAGCTGCGTATGGTATCTCCGACGAAGACCTGCCGAAACATATTCGGAAGCTTGAACGCGATATGCGTGCCGCGGCCAAGAATCTTGAGTTCGAACGAGCCGCCAGCTTGCGCGACACCATTAATGCGCTACGAGCGAAAAAAGAAGGAAACACCTAATCCATGGGATTTGAACACCTTCACGGCCGCATGATCATGTTGGAGCATCGGCTTGGAGCATTTTGGCCGTTTGCTATTGGGCTTATTATCCTGTTCGCTGTGTTTTCGCTTGGCGTTGTTGGATATATGGTCATTGAAGACTGGCCATTTTTTGAAAGCCTGTACATGGTCGTCATCACGCTTTCGACAGTGGGCTTTCAAGAGGTCAATCCCCTCACCGAAGCAGGAAGACTGTTCACTATTGGACTTATTTTATGTGGTGTGGGGAGTTTTGCCTATCTCGTCGGTTCTTTTACGCAAATTATTATTGAAGGCCGCATACAAAAAATTCTGGGGAGAAGGCGATTGCAAAAATCCATCGAAAAGCTAACCGGACACACCATTATTTGTGGATATGGGCGTATCGGCGCTATCGTCACGCAGGAAATCGTCAGCGAGAGTCATCCCGTTGTCGTCATTGAAAAAGATGAAATATTGGCGCGCAGCTTATCGGAGAAATTTATTCTCCACGTTCATGATGACGCCACCAAGGATGAGGCGCTTTTAGCGGCTGGCATTATGCGTGCGAAAGCGCTCGTGACTGCGCTGACGCAGGAATCGGCAAATGTCTATGTCGCCTTGACTGCCAGACAGCTTAACCCGGATCTGTTTATTGTTGCCCGAGCCGATGCACAACAGCATATTCAACGTCTCAAGCGTGCAGGGGCAAACCAAGTCCTTATTCCACATCTTTATGGTGGTGTCCGCATGGCGCAATCCGTCTTGCGTCCTACAGTGACAAACTTTCTCGATTTAGCGCAACGGGGCTCCAGTATAGATCTGTCCATGGAAGAATTGCTGGTCAAGCCAACCTCGGAGATTGCCGGCAAGGATATTATCGCCTCAGAAATTCGTCCTCGTTTTAATCTTATTATTATTGCCATAAAGAAACATACTGGAGAGATGATTTTTAATCCCATGCCACAAACCCTTCTTGAGCCGGGTGATACCATGGTTATCGTCGGTCCAAAGGAAAACTTGAATCAACTCCAGCATACCTTGTAGATTTATGAACTCGCGTGTTTGTGTTGTCGTGGCAAAATACAACGAAGACGTCTCGTGGACGAAGGCATTGCCATGCGATGTCCTGATTTACGATAAGTCCGGGAAACCGGGGCCACTGTCATTGCCCAACATCGGTCGTGAAAGCCACACGTACCTTCATCATATCGTTTCGACATATCCCAATTTTCCCGACGCAGTCGTGTTTGTACAGGCTGATCCTTTTTTTCATATGGACGAGCCCACCCCTGAGGCTTTTTACGCCCGTGTTGAGCAAAATATGCGCCTTGGAGTCGCATTCACCGGTTTTGCTAATTACAAACTCAAGTGCGATCGCTTTGGACAACCGCATAATATGCACGGAAGCGACGCCGGAAAATGGGCTGGAGCAGGGCGTGACATTCCGGTCGGAGCCCTTTATGAACGGTTGTTCGCGGGGAATGTGCCGGATCAATTCCTTGTTTCGGCACCGGCGGGCTTGTTGTACGTTCGGCGAGATCGGATTCTTGCCCGGCCAAAAGCGTTGTATCAGTGCGCTTTGGAAACGGTGATCGCCGACCCCGACGATGCTGCGAATACAGGGCACGCCTTTGAACGACTCTGGCCAATTATTTTCAATGGCAAAACCACACTCAATAAACCACAGTATGACGCATGCAGCGGGGCTCTCCACGCTTGACATGACACCTTCTGAAATCAAATAAGGCCCCCCATGAATGCACATGAAGCGCAACACCGTATAGAAGAGCTGCGCGCTCTTCTGCATCATCACAATTATCGATATTATATTCTCGACGATCCCGAAATAGACGATGCCGGGTATGATGCCCTCTTTCGGGAACTCCTCGCGTTGGAAAAAGCTCACCCAGAGCTGGCCGATCCCAATTCTCCGACAAAACGTGTCGGGGCGCCGCCTCTTCCAGCATTCGCATCAAAAGCTCATCGCCAAGAAATGAAGAGTCTGGATAATGTGTTCGATTCGGGGGAGTGGAAGGCGTACTTGGACCGAATACGCCGGCTTGCTCCAACATCGCAATTTTCGTTTTGGGTTGATCCGAAATTCGATGGGTTGGCGGTAGAACTCATTTTTGAAGATGGACGATTTGTTGAAGCCTTGACGCGAGGCGATGGACAAACCGGAGAAGTCATCACTGAAAATATACGCACAGTGAAAAGTCTGCAGCTCGACTTGAACAGCGTTGCCCACAATAACGGCCAGCCCGTACCCCGACTCCTTGAGGTCCGAGGGGAAGTGGTTATAACCAAACAGGATTTTTATCTGCTTAATGAGAAGCAGCGGAAGATCGGCGGCAAGACCTTTGCCAATCCACGCAATGCTGCTGCCGGTTCACTGCGTCAACTTGATTCGTCAGTGACGGCGCAACGTCCCCTCCGTTTTTTTGCATACGGCGTCGGTGAGGTTGTGTGGAACGATCCTACGCATGCCTGGACATCACAATCCAGCCTGATGGGTGGTTTACGCAAGCTTGGCCTGACCACATCTGATCTGGGCAAAGTCGTTTCTGAAAGCGACGTACAAGAATTTCATGATACAATGGAAGAAAAGCGCCATGAATTACCATTTGATATCGATGGTATTGTTGCCAAAATCGACGATCTAGCTATTCAAGAGGCGCTGGGTTTCACATCGCGAGCACCGCGTTTTGCCATTGCCTGGAAGTTTCCTGCTCACCAAGGGAAAACGAAATTACTTGATATTGCCATCCAGGTTGGGCGTACCGGCGTTTTGACTCCTGTTGCCGAACTCGCGCCCATTCCTTTGGCTGGCGTTACTGTTTCCAGGGCCACACTGCATAATGAAGATGAGATAATGGCCAAAGACTTGCGCATCGGAGACACCGTTGTTGTGCAGCGTGCTGGCGACGTTATTCCTGAAGTGGTGGAAGTCGTGCTTGAGCAGCGGCCCGAAAACGCAAAGCCATATGAATTCCCCAGGCAATGTCCTGTTTGTGGAGAAAAAGCCGTTCGCCTTCAAGGTGAAGTTGCTCGACGTTGTGTCAATATGAGCTGTGAAGCTGTAAGACGCCAACGCATTATTCATTTTGTGTCCAAAGCCGGTCTCGATATTGCTGGCATCGGTAAAAAATGGATTGAGATTCTCGTTGATAAAGGGTTGGTCACAACCCCGGCGAACTTGTTTCGCCTTGATAAAATGACGTTGCTTTCGTTGAGTCGTATGGGGAGCAAGTCCGCCAATAATTTTCTCAAAGCCTTGGATGAGGCGCGAGCTCAGGCTGATTTACGTCGATTTCTCTGTGCACTGGGTATTCGACATGTTGGGGAACGCACAGCAAAAACACTGGCAGAACATTATCCCAACATGGATGGACTCTCTGTAGTTTCGGAAGAAGAACTGATGCAACTTCCCGATATCGGTCCAGAAGTTGCCGGCCAAATTCGTGCATTTTTTCAAAGTGAGCACAATCAACAACTCTTAATCGAACTTAAAGAGGTGGGACTTGATCCGCAGTCGTCATCGTTGGTTTCTGGCGATGAATCATCTCAAGGCAAGGCTCCGTCCCCTTTAGCGGGGAAAAAGATTGTTTTTACTGGTGGTCTTGCGTCGATGAGTCGGAATGAGGCGAAGGCAATAGCCGAGAAGGTTGGAGCAGAAGTTGTTGGATCTGTTTCGAAGAAGACCGATTATGTCGTCGCTGGAGAGGACGCGGGGGCCAAGCTGCAAAAAGCTCGTGATCTTGGTGTCACGATTCTTGATCTTAAAGCGTTTCTTGAACTCGTTGAATCTCCGGAAGAGTCTTCGACAGCATAATCTTGAAGTTTTTTGACTGAAGGGAGGCCAAGCCTGAGAATACGGCGTATTTACTGTGACTGCGCTTGCCTTGAAGGTAAAAATTGCCTAAAATCAGTGTCTATTTACAAAGCCCCGAGGCCGCTCGTCGGCCAGATTGGCCGGATGAACGGTCTCTTCCTTTGGTACATAAAAACAATGCCTTATGGTGTTCGGAGTTTTAGTCGTGAGCGATAGCGATGACAAGAAAACATTGACCGATTATCTGGCACGAATCGATGACGAAGAAAACGCATCAAGTCGGGATCTGGCTAAGCAAGAATTTGCCGCACAAGACGGTGATCCCAAAGATATGCCAGAATATGACAGTCATCTTGAACAGTACAAGTTGATCGATCTCGACAAGTTTCCGGCAAAAGCCAGTGCGCTCAATTCGTTTCGTATGACACACATGCGTGGTCGTAAAGAATTCGAGGCAACCAAGCTGTATCTGGATACGCAACTCGAAAAATTGACACATCAGGCCGAAGCGTCAAAACGTGAGTCGAAAGCCTATTGGGATGCCAAATCCGTCGAAGTTGCCGAAACGATCAAAACTTACGTCCAGTCCACGATCCGGTCGCTTGAAAATGCCCGGCTTACCAATCGCAACGATGCCATTGAACAAGCCTATGTCATGACAACGGAAAAGTTGCATAAGGTAGCGGAAAGCGATATGCCTGACTTCCTCAAGTCCAAACTTATCAAGCAGATAACCGATAACTTGGCGGAAACGGTGGAACGATTGCAAAACGATACCATAACCCGCAAATACGACCTGGATTGAGAGACGCCATATGCAGTTTCTCGTTATTGCATTTTTCTTTCTCGGCATTGGCGCAGTAATCATTTGGTTGATCGGTTATGCGTTGTACAAGTTTTTCATCGGTCCGACGCACCGTCTTATCGACAGATCCACCGCAGTGATCGAGTGCAAGCGACAGAAGAACATCACCAAGTCTGAAATCGCACGAAAATTTCAGAGCTACGAAGAGAAATCCAAGGCTCAAGCGGCAATTAAAGCTGCTGAACTTTTTGAAATTTCAGAAAAAGCCTTACGTGATGCCAATATTGCCAAGCAGCTTGAGGAAATGCGTTTACGAGCAGCCCTCATCATTCACCAAGCCGACATGGAAAGTCTTGAACGCATTGTAGACCGATATCAGCAAACAATGCAGCAAATTGATCAGGCTCGTCATCTCAATTCCCGAGAGAAAGCGGAACTCTTTGAAGAGTTCCGGAAACTTGCGTCCTGATTTCATGGATATTTCATAAAGGAGCGTTTTCGAAACGCTCCTTTTTTTCTCCCTTGTGGTTTCGGCATGCAAATTGGCTATGATCGCGCTTGCCGAACATGCCATCCCCATATACTATTTTGTACTTTCTATTTTCAACCTTCACGTTGTACGCAAAGGAGTGAGCGGCAATGCAAGTTTGCGATGTTGTCATCATGGGAGCCCTCGGGCGTATGGGCTCGATGTTGTGCTCTATGGTCCAGGAAAGCGACCAGCACCGTCTGGCCGGTGTCGTGGAACGGCCAAACGCAGCCCCTGGCCTTTCGAAGTATGAGTGTGTAGGCGCTGGCGATGTCAAAGACGTGTTGGCCAAATCCAAGGGAGCGGTCGTGATTGATTTCACGGCGCCGGAAGCGACATTAGCGACATTGGATGCGGCTCTGGAATACGGCAATCCTATGGTTATTGGCACCACGGGGCTTACGGCTGAACAAGTCGCCCATGTGGAAGAAGCTGCCAAATCCATCCCCGTGTTCATGGCGCCGAATATGAGCATCGGTATTAGCGTCTTGCTCGATATATTGCCGCAACTCGTCAAAAAGCTCGGACCGCAATACGATCTTGAAGTCATGGAGATTCATCACAATAAAAAGGTCGATTCTCCGAGTGGAACGGCATTGAAGCTTGGTCAATGTTTGGCTCAAGCACGTGACGAAAATTTGGACGATGTAAAACAATGCTGCCGAGAAGGCATTATTGGCGCACGTCCTGATGGTGAAATCGGACTGCAGGCCATTCGTGGTGGCGATGTCGTCGGTGATCACACCGTCTATTTTCTCGGACCCGCCGAGCGCATCGAAGTGACGCATCGCGCGCATTCCAGATCCAACTTTGCTTCGGGGGCGCTGCGTGCTGCACACTGGCTTGCATCGCAACAACCTGGCAAACTGTATGCTATGGCTGACATGCTCATATGAATATCGGTATCCTTCAACTGAATGTAACGGCCGGTGATATTGTCGGTAATGCCGACAAAATCGCTCAGGCCGTGGTATCGGCAGGGGAACAGGGTGCGGATATTTGTCTGACCTCGGAGCTGGCACTTACAGGGTATCCTCCACGGGATCTGTTGCTCTATCCTGAATTTCTGCGGCAAGCTCAGAAGCATTTGGAAGAACTCGCCGCCAGACTTAAAGACAGTGTTCCCGTTCTTGTCGGTACGGCATTACCGAGCCCGAATGGTGTGCGACCGGCTGTCAATGCAGCAGCTTTGCTTTCTGGAGGCAAGGTATGTGATACGTTCGTGAAAATGCTCCTCCCCAACTATGATGTGTTTGATGAGGAGCGCTATTTTATGCCAGCAGAGTCGCCGGGTTCGTTTACCTTCGGCGGCAAACGCATTGGTGTCACGATTTGTGAAGATATCTGGAATGATAAAGATTTCTGGAAAGATCGCACACGCTACGGCAATGACCCTGTAGACATCTTATGTCAGCATGGTGTTGACATGATCGTCAATCTTTCGGCCTCACCGTTCAATCTGGGTAAATTTGAGACTCGTGAAGCCATGATCAAGGCGTGCGCTGTTCGACATAAGGTGCCTGTTTTCTATGTCAACCAGACTGGCGGTAATGACGATCTCGTCTTCGACGGACGTTCCTTTGCCGTGTCGCACGATGGGGAACTCCTTATTCGTGCTGCCGCCTTTGAAGAGGACATTCTTATCGTCGAGAGTACCGTGACGGCAGTTCCTGGGCAGGACTCTGTACGGCCTTTGCTTGAAAAGCCGGTGGAAGAAGCGTTTGCTGCGCTTGTTACGGGAACACGGGACTATGCGACAAAATGCGGATTCAAAAAAGCGGTATTGGCATTATCTGGTGGCATTGATTCGGCGTTGACAGCTGTTGTTGCAGCCAAAGCTCTTGGTCCGGAAAACGTCACCGTGGCACTCATGCCCAGTCCGCATTCGAGTCGAGGAAGTGTTGATGATTCTAAAGACTTGGTTCAGCGACTTGGTATTACGGCCATGATCTTGCCGATTGGGCCTCTTATGGAAGAATTCGATTCCACGTTATCCGATGCATTTCAAGGCTATTCTTCTGATGTGACAGAAGAAAACTTACAGTCGCGCATACGTGGTGTGCTCATGATGGCCTTATCCAATAAATACGGGGCCGTCCTCCTGACGACTGGGAATAAATCCGAGTTAGCAGTAGGCTACTGCACCATTTACGGGGATATGTCCGGTGCCTTGGCGGTTATTGCCGATTTGCCGAAAACGATGGTGTATGCTGTGTCTGAATATGTGAATGCCACTATGGGGGAACTCATTCCGCGGTCTATCATCGATAAAGCCCCGTCTGCCGAATTGCGTCCGGGCCAGGTCGACCAAGACAGTCTGCCTCCATACGATATCCTTGATGAAATTCTTCATCTGCGCGTTGAAAAGCGATTTTCGGTGGAAGAGATTGTCGCAGCAGGACACGATCGTGCAACGGTTGAACGCATTACACATCTCGTCAAAATCGCAGAATTTAAACGTCGCCAAGCTGCCCCCGGTATCAAGGTGACGGATAGGGCATTTGGAACGGGATGGAGAATGCCTGTCGCCTGTAGAGTGCCTATTTAGACATTGGAGAGGAACCTTCGGCGACTCAAGAAACTGAATGCAACAGTTTTTGAGAATCTTCAAAAACTTCATCTTGTTAGGCTCTATACGAACGGCAAGCGGCTCAACAAATATATTTGTGGAATACGGAATAACGCCGGGAATCATGGGATACTGTGGTTCCCGGTTTTTTCGGGATGGAAGAGTGTTTGACCTGATTAATCCAGATGGGATTTCATAACCTCAATGACTTTTTCAAGGCGCTGTTCAATATGATTGAGGTTCTCGGCGGATTCTTCATGTTTCTGTGATTTTGCCGAAAGTTCAAGCCAGTAGGCTGCATCTCTGAGACGGGGAGCCCCCATGGTTGCGGCGGCGCCTTTGAGCGCATGCGCGAGAAAAGACACGCGCTTCATATCTCCATCAAGAAAAGCCTCTTGCATTTCCTGGAATTTATCAGGTTGGTCCAGCACAAAGGCATTGAACATCTTTTTGAGAAATTCCATGTTGCCACGGGCTTTCTGGACAAGTCCGTCCATATCAACAACCACATCGTCTTCTTTTAGGGGAATCGCGTCTTCAGTCTCGGGTTCAGCCTGAGTGCTGATTGATGCGCTAGTGGATTCTCGCCTGCTATCGTCTTGCACGGATTTAGAGGGCGATGCCAATACCATAAACATGGTTTTGTGCAGCTTTTCCCAACTGATGGGCTTAGACATATATTCGTTCATGCCCACGGAAAGAAACGTTTCTCTATCTCCTTTCAGAGCATGGGCCGTCATGGCGATGATAGGGATCTTCGGATCGAAGTTTTTTGATGTGGAGCCTCGAATGCGTCGTGTTGCTTCAAGTCCATCCATTTCAGGCATCTGAACATCCATAAGGACAAGGTCGATGGTGTGTTCTTCGAGGGCCTTGATCGCATCGGCACCGTTCGGCACGGCCAAAACGGAGTGTCCTTTGCTGGTCAGGAGCTCAGAAGCAAAAATTTGATTTACCTTGTTATCTTCAGCAAGAAGAATATTGAGCGGGGGGAGGGATGGGAGATCTTCGTTCTGAGGCATTCCTGCCATCTCCATAGTCACTCTTTGGGCTGGTTTGAGCATGACGGAAAACGAAAAGGTACTGCCCTGCCCGACTTCACTGTCGACCGTAATCGTTCCGCTCATCATTTCCACGAGATATTTACAGATGGAAAGTCCCAAACCCGTGCCATGAAATTTGCGAGTAAATGAGCCGTCTGCCTGGGTGAAGCTGTCAAAAATGATTTTGGCATTGTCTTTGGAAATACCAATGCCTGTGTCTTCGACGGAGAAAACAATCTTCACTGGAGCAGCGTCTTGTCCTCGATTGGCTACCGGGGATACTGCTGCGGTCAGACGGACAGATCCTGTGTCGGTGAATTTGATGGCATTGCCTATTAAGTTGACAATGACCTGACGCAAGCGTCCCGGATCTCCGGTGACGTACACCGGGACGTCCGGAGAGATGATATATTCTGTCGCGATACCTTTTTTTCTGGCCAAGGTGGCAAAGATCGATATGGAGCTACGCAACAAGGCGTGCAAATTAAAAGAAATATGAGCAAGTTGGAGGCGGCCTGCTTCAATATTGGAATAATCAATAATATCATTGAATATTTCCAGCAAAGAGCTGGCCGAGAGCCGAACCATTTCCAGGTATTCCTTTTGTTTTTTCGTCAAATTGGTCGAAAGCAGCAGTTCGGTCATTCCAAGAATGCCGTTCATCGGCGTTCTGATTTCGTGACTGATATTCGCCAAAAAGGAGTTTTTGGCTTCATCGGCTGACCTGGCTTTCTCCTGGGTTTTGCTTAATTCGGTTTCCATGGCTTTGCGGTCTGTGATGTCGCGCAAAGACACAAGAGAAACTTCCTGGCTTTCCCATTCACTTTTCCCGACACGCATAGCAACGATTTTTTTCGTTTCGGCATTGTCGGGAAGAACTATTTGGATTTCGGCAGAATCCCTGTCAATGACGGGAACACCAAACTCCGCGCCGATCAATGCTTCGAGGGGACGCCCTAAAAGCACGCTGGCGGCTTCGTTGGCGTAAAGAATAAAACCGCGTGTGTCCACAACCAAAATGGCATCAGCGTTTTTTGTGATGATGTTGCGATATCGATCCTCACAAGCCAACAGTTTTTTCACGTATTTGCCTATGGAATTACGCAGTTCATGGCGTTCTATGACGTGAGGAATGCATAAGCCCAAGGTGAAACTGTCAACTTTGGATTTGGGGATGGATGTTTGGACGCGGTTTTCTAAAGGATTTCCCGGTATGTCGTCGTTCTCTTTGCGATCGAACCCCAATACCGGGGCGTCGGCAATGAGGGTGATGAGTCGGGAAATACTTTCTGTCGATGCTTTGCAGGGAAAACCGACAAGGATGAGATCGAATTGCTCAGTCTCCAGGCGGCGTATGCCTTCATCAACGCTCAATACATGCGTGATATCCAGTACTGGATCTTGAAGTCCTGCTGCGAGGCGGATGACATCACGGGCAAACGGTGTCGATCGTTCGATGAAAAGGGCGTTTACTCGTTTTTTATGTGAGAGAGAATGTTTCTTCATGAACAGCCTGATATAATACAATATAATCAAAATCTTGACGCGTCGTTACGCCAGAGAGATGTATAGCAGATTTCCAGACAATTACCACTCGTTTTAGCCTTTGACACATAAAAGGGGTTTGAGGCGAAGAATTTTAGCCGCAATGCCTGCGTGCTCCATCACATTTGCGACACAGTCAATATCCTTATATGCCTGTGGCGCCTCTTCACTCAAGCCACGCAAACTTGATGTTCGTACCTCAATACCTTGCGCAGCCAAAGATTTTATAAGCGCAGCCCCTTTTTGTTGCTTGGCGGCGTGTTTCCGGCTCATCACACGACCGGCACCATGCGAAGCGGAACAATAGGAGAGGTCTGCCGATCCATCGAGTCCTTGTAATATATAGGATGCAGTCCCCATACTTCCACCGATTAACACCGGCTGACCAAATCCTCGCAAAAACGGCGGCAAGTCAGGATGTGATGGGCCAAGGGCGCGCGTCGCTCCTTTTCGGTGAACATAGACACGTTTTCCCTTTCCTTGAAGTACATGCCGTTCCACTCGGCAGGTATTGTGGGACACATCGTACAATAATCGCGCCGTTGCTCCTGGGAAGATATCCGAGAGTACTGTTCGTACTCTATGTGTGAGAATCTGTCGATTGGCCAAAGCGCAATTCATGGCCGCCGCCATAGCTCCGAAATACGATGTCGCCAATGGTGAGCCAAGCGGAGCACAAGCCAACTCTTTGGCGTACGTCGCGAGTCCGAATGATTCAGCTTGGACCAGCATAGACTCCACGTAATCGGTTGCGGTTTGGTGGCCGAGCCCTCGTGATCCGCTATGAATCGCAATAATGATACGACCTTGTTCAATACCATGAAACTCAGCTGCGGCGCGATCAAACACGGATTCTACAACCTGAACTTCGAGATAGTGATTGCCGGAACCAAGGGTCCCCATACCATCAACCTGTCGTTCCTTGGCTCGGGACGAAACTGCATCGGGATTGGCCGTCTTGATCCGGCCGCGGTCTTCACATCGGTCTATGTCTGCCGGAGTTCCATATCCTTTGTTCACGGCCCATACCGCACCGCCATCAAGCATGGCATCAAGCTCTGTGGAACTGAGATGGATATCACCAGCACGACCAACCCCGGCCGGTACAGCATGAAACAACGCATCGGCTAATGCGGCGTGTTGTTTCTCCAAATCACGTTCCCACATATTGGTGACCAATGCGCGGACGCCACAACCAATATCGAACCCAACACCCCCAGCAGACACAACCCCGCCTTGCTCGGGATCAAACGCCGCCACAGCCCCGATAGGAAAGCCATATCCTGTGTGAACATCGGGCATAAGTACAACGGGATCAATGACACCGGGAAGAGAGGCCACATTCTCCGCTTGTTTATGGGCCGTCTCATCAATTGCGTTCAGAAGAGGCTTGTCGGCAAAAATCCGAATGCCGACGGCTCCTTGTGATGGAGCCGCGCGTTCCCAAGTGAACGGATTTGTCTGAGTAGGGTGGTGTTTTTTCATAGGTGCCTCATGGAGCTGGAGCCCGTGGCGAGTGAGGATATCATATTGCATCTATAAAAACGAGTGGTTGTGAGAGAAAAGAACGTGATGGAGTGGGTAGGTAGAATTTTATTAATGATAAAACAAAAAAGGGTTAGACCGTACGGTCTAACCCTGAAATTGTAATGGCGCGCCCGGGGCGATTCGAACACCCGACCTACGGATTCGTAGTCCGGCGCTCTATCCAACTGAGCTACGGGCGCGCAAGGATGAGAAAAATCTTCGAGAAAAAAAGGGCACAACCTTCGTACCCCTTAGTGTATTCGAGTGGCGCGCCCGGGGCGATTCGAACACCCGACCTACGGATTCGTAGTCCGGCGCTCTATCCAACTGAGCTACGGGCGCGCATCGAAGAAAGACCTTTTATGGAAACATCGGATGATCGTCAAGCATTTTTTTTGAATTTTTTATTTTATTTTTAAAGTTCGATAAAAACACTGTCTTGCTGGTTGGTTACGTAGAAATACGATTCCAGACGAAAACACAGGACCCGTGTGGATTCATCGTTGAGAAATTCATGATTTGCCGGAAAGCGTTCCATGAGGCTTTGCCGTCCCCATTGAATATGTTCAGGATTTTGGTCAAGAAGTGTCGCTTCGATCGTCACGGCTTCAATAGCATTCCTCTCTGTTGGAGGGACAGTGGTCCGTGTGTCGACGAGAAGACTTGCCTTGGGCGAAGAGTGTATAAGGTTTTTCCATTTGCGAGACGGTGGGGTCGCCATGAAAATATGCGTGATTGATGTATCATACGCATAGGCCATCAGCGAGCACAGTGGTGTCGTCGTGTTTGTTGTGGCAAGAACGAGGACGTCTTGTGTTCGAATAATTTCGTGAATTCGGGAGATCATTATACTCTCGGGTTCAGGGTAGAGTGGAGTCTGTCCTCTTGGCTTGTGAGAGGAAATGGTCTACATACACGATTTTCTGCAAACAGGAAACACCATGAACGAACAGACCCAAAACAGCAAGCAATCGTCGGCGCTTTTGCGGAGACCAACACGCGTCATACGGCTTGGCCGACTTCACATTGGCGGTGACAATCCTATTGTTGTGCAAAGCATGACAAATACGGACACACGAGATGTTGACGCGACGTGTGCACAAGTCCAGGCCTTGGCCGATGCCGGGTGTGAGGTCGTGCGTTTGGCCGTGTTGAATGAAGATGCGGCTGCAGCATTGCCAGCTATATGTAAGGTTGCTCCTGTTCCGCTTATTGCGGATATTCATTTTGATCATCGGCTTGCCATCAAATCGCTTGAAGCCGGTATTGACGGATTGCGCATCAACCCCGGGAATATCGGTGGAGATGATGCTGTGGACCGTGTTGTCGCTGCTGCAAAAGACTATGGCGCTCCGATTCGAATCGGGGTGAACAGTGGGTCTGTAGAAAAATCGTTGTTAGCGAAATACGGTGGCCCCACGCCTGAAGCCATGGTGGAAAGCGGCCTTCGACATGTACGTCTGCTTGAAGACCGTAATTTTGATCAAATAAAGATTTCTCTGAAATCGTCGTCGGTGCTTGGAACGGTTGCCGCCTACAAACTTATGGCGGATACCGTTGATTATCCGTTGCATATCGGCATTACGGAAGCCGGCACGCCTCAGCGCGGAGCGGTTAAGTCCGGGGTAGGATTGGGGATTCTTCTCTATGAAGGGGTCGGCGATACATTGCGTGTGTCCCTGACCGGCGACCCTGTGGCGGAAATGCCCGTTGCGTGGGAAATTTTGCGTGCTTTAGGACTACGTGCTCGCGGTCCTGAGATTATTTCTTGCCCAACGTGCGGGCGCACGGAAATCGATCTTGCCGGTTTAGCCGATGCTGTTGAAGAAAAACTTCGTCCTGTGTCCGATGTGTTCAAAGTGGCGGTTATGGGATGTGTCGTCAACGGCCCGGGGGAAGCTCGGGAGGCTGATATAGGCGTTGCCGGTGGCCGTGACTGCGGACTGATTTTTCGCAAGGGCGAAATCAAGAGAAAGGTGAAGGGCCGTGACGCCCTGTTAACCGAATTCATGAAAGAACTGGATCAATTTTTAAACGAGAGAACCAAGGAGAACACAAACCCATGCGGCTAAGCGCCTTTTATTTGCCCACGCTCAAGGAAGATCCGGCTGAAGCCGAGGTCGTAAGCCACAAACTCATGCTGCGTGCGGGCATGATCCGCAAACTCACCTCCGGCATTTACATCTATTTGCCCATGGGACTACGTGTCCTCTCCAAAGTCGCCGACATTGTCCGTCAGGAAATGAACCGCGCCGGAGCCCAGGAATTGCTTATGCCGTCCGTGCAACCGGCCGATTTGTGGCGCGAGAGTGGCCGTTGGGATGACTACGGCAAAGAGCTGTTGCGCTTTACGGATCGTCATGACCGCGACTATTGCCTTGGCCCCACCCATGAAGAAGTCATCACTGATCTTGTTCGGGGAGAAGTTCGCTCGTATCGCCAGTTGCCGGTCAATCTCTACCAGATCCAAAATAAATTTCGTGACGAAATTCGTCCCCGGTTCGGTCTTATGCGTGGCCGTGAATTTTTAATGAAAGACGGCTATTCCTTTGACAAAGACGAAGAGGGCGCCAATACGAGCTATCAAGGCATGTATGACGCCTACGTTCGCATCTTTAGCCGACTCGGTTTGCGTTTTCGTCCAGTCGAAGCCGATTCCGGTTCCATCGGCGGGAGTTTCTCCCATGAGTTCATGGTGCTGGCTGAAACAGGTGAAGACACAATCGCGGTCTGTTCTTCCTGTGATTATGCTGCCAACCTTGAAAAAGCTGTGGTTGCCTACCCCGAAGTCGGAGATATACCAGCTTGCCCGGAATGTGAGACAGTCAACACGCCTGGTGCCCACACTGTCGACGAAGTTGCAACCTTCCTGAAGGTGGAGCCCAAGGCCATTCTCAAGACTTTGTTGTTCGATGTCGACGGTGAGCCCGTGGCAGCATTGGTTCGCGGAGACCGTGAACTCAATGACGTCAAGTTGAAAAATGCTCTTGATGCACAAAACGTCACGTTGGCTGATCCCGAACAGGTAAAAGCCTGGACCGGGGCTCCTGTTGGTTTTGCCGGTCCTGTTGGCCTTAAGGTAAAGAAAGTTATTGCTGATGTGGAGTTGCGCCAAAATAATAGCTGGATTGCCGGAGCCAATGCGGCAGACGCGCATATTCGCAATCTTGACCTGAACCGCGATGCATCTGTTGATGTCTACGCTGATTTGCGGAATATCACGGAAAGCGATCCCTGCCCGAAATGTGGGCAATCGCTGGAACTGACCAAAGGGATCGAAGTCGGACATGTTTTCAAGTTGGGACTCAAGTATTCCAAGGCCATGAATGCAACGTTCCTTGATGAAAATGGCAAAGAACAGTTTATGATTATGGGCTGTTACGGTATTGGCGTATCGCGTGTCATTGCCGCGGCTATTGAGCAGAACTTTGATGAAAACGGTATCTATTTTCCCCCTCCAATTGCACCGTTTGAAGTCGCGTTGCTCCTGTTGTCTCCCAAAGACGAAGCTGCCCGTGAAAAAGCATACGAATTGTCCGATCTGATCGAGTCGACGGGAGCCGATTGTATTGTGGATGACCGCGATGAACGCCCCGGCGTCAAGTTCAAAGACGCTGACCTTGTCGGATATCCTTTGCAGCTTGTTTTGGGCGGCAAGGGATTGGCGAAGGGCGTTATCGAAGCCAAAGATCGGCGGACGGGTGAGAAAACCGAACTAAGCTTGGACGATTTTGTCGCGGCATTTACGGCTTGGCGCGATCAGATTCGTTCCGGTTGGGAGACACGGTAGGGCACATGCCCCATATCTTCGGTGTCGGCGAACTCACCACAGCGATCAAAGATGTGGTCGAAGCGCAGTTTCCATTTGTTTTTGTGCGGGGACAGGTTTCCAACCTGTCCCGGCCCGGTTCCGGGCATCTGTATTTTACGCTCAAAGACGAACTGGCTGCACTCGGTGTTGTCTGGTTCAAAAATACCAGACTGGCCGGTACCGTTGGCGGTGAACGGATTGATCCGCTCACCGGCGAAGTCCAACCCATCGACGTTCAAGCATCCTGGCTGCAAAATGGGATGGAAGTGCTGTGTGCCGGACGGTTGACGGTCTATGCACCGCGCGGCGTTTATCAGCTTGTGGCCGAGTTGGTCGAAGACATGGGAGCGGGGCGGCTTTATCTCGAATTCGAAGCACTCAAGCAGGAACTTTCATCAAAAGGCTATTTCGCGCTGGAACGCAAACGTCCCATGCCTGTTCACCCTACACGCCTGGCGGTGATCACCGCACCAACCGCGGCTGCTTTACAAGATTTCCTGCGTGTCGGAGAGAACAGAGGATTCGGATGTCAGCTTCGGCTCTATCCGACGTTGGTCCAAGGTGACGCGGCGCCTGCCCAAATTGCCAAAGCATTGCGCGCTGCCGGTCGTGACGGTTGGGCGCAAGCGGCGGTTCTTGTTCGCGGTGGCGGTTCCATTGAAGATTTGTGGGCCTTCAATACCATTGAGGTTGCAACCGCAATTTTTGAAAGTCCCATTCCGGTAATGACTGGAGTTGGCCATGAAGTCGATGTGACCATTGCAGATTTGGTCGCCGACGTACGTGCCGCGACCCCAAGCCATGCGGCACAACTGCTGTGGGTGGATCGGGACCAGCTTATGCAGCAGGTTGATGAATCCGAAGCCGCTTTGGCAAAAGCTGCTCGAATGTGGCTTGCCGGCAAAGAGACACGGTTATCGGAAGCCGAGCAGCGACTTCGATGGCTTTCACCGGGGCAGCGTTTGGAACGCATTGAAGAGCGCCTGGATGTTTTCTTGGACCGTTTACGCCGTATCGGTCGAGAATTGACGACGTCCAAGACAAGAGCTGTGGAAAATTTGGAAAATCGACTTCATCAGGCTTTCGGGATGTCTTCGGTTATTGCCAAACGTACTGAAGTCGATGCCCTGGCAAAACAGCTTACGTTTTGCGCGCGTCGATGGTTTGACGAAAAACAGATGGAACTGGAACGGCTTGAAATCCGCTTGGCTGGCCTTGATCCTTTGGAACCGTTGACGCGGGGATATGGTCTTGTGCGTAAGCTCGACAGTGGAAAACTCGTACGCAGCGTCAAACAGGTCGATATGGGTGAGTCTCTTTCGATCCGTCTTGCCGACGGAGGGATGGAGGCGCGCGTGACCTCGGTCGAACAGGACTCCAACGAATGAAAAATATAAATTTTGAAAAACAATTGGCCAAGCTCAAGGCCATCGTGGAACAGCTTGAGTCTGGAGAGTTGCCCTTGGAGAAAGGCGTCACCCTGTACAAGCAAGGAGTTTCACTTGCTGCATCATGCCGTCAACGGCTGGACGTGGCACGCCTGGAAATTGAGCAAGCGACCGTTGAAGATGTATCGGGGCAAACACCCGATGAAGAAGACGAGACCGAAATACCCGTATACGGTGAGGGGGATGACCGTGACGATTAAGGAAAAACTGCGCCTTCGCGCTGCAACTGTGGAGGAGTTTTTTGGAACTGCTTTACAAGACAAGGGTATTCCACCGCAGTTGCTTGAAGCCATGGAGTATAGCCTCAAGGCCGGTGGAAAACGCCTGCGTCCGGTACTATGCTTGAGCTTCGCCATGATGCACGGTGCGGCTAGTATTGATATCCGTTCTTTTGCCTGCGCTTTTGAATTTATTCATACCTATTCGCTGATCCATGATGATCTACCGGCAATGGATGACGATGACCTGCGCCGCGGAAAGCCGTCGAACCATAAAATGTTTGGCGAAGCTGTCGCTATTTTGGCCGGGGATGCGTTGTTGACCGAGGCATTTGCACTCATGGCCAAAACTTCGGCATTCATCCCGAGTAAGTCTATTCTCAAGGCAATGATTGAGGCAACCAAAGCAGCCGGAGCCGCGGGCATGGTGGGAGGTCAAACCATCGATATGGGATTCACAGCCCGGGAAGGAGTTTCCTTACCGGAGCTGCGCGATATGCACGCGAGAAAGACTGGAGCACTCATTACGGCTCCGTGTGTGTGCGGTGCCATTCTTGCCCAAGCCTCGACGGAAGATATTCGGCGGGCACGTGAATATGGGCGGGAAATCGGTATCGCCTTTCAGATTGTCGATGATATTCTTGATGTCGTCGGCAACGAAGCTGACCTCGGCAAGCCTGTAGGAAGCGATGAAGCCCAGGGTAAGAGCACCTATCCAGCGCTGTTAGGTATTGAAGAGAGCAAGCGACTTGCCGAAGAGCGTATTGCCACCGCCTTGGAAAGCCTTTCTCCGTACCGCGGAGAGCATGCGGACTTTTTACGAGAGCTCGCGGCCTATATTGTTGAACGCGTCAACTAAGTCGCGTGTTTTTTTCTAACGTGGTGTGTTCGATGACATATTGCGCACACCACCGACACCGGGTGATTCCTGTTACCCTGATGAAGGATAATGAATCACCGGAGGCATGATTATGAGTCAATCTCTCGACTGCCGGCTGTGTCTTTTGCCGGAAGTTAAAACACCCGGTATCGTGGCCAATATGAGTCTGGATGAGCTTCGGGGGCTTGCCGATGAGGTACGTCAGCTTATTATCAGCACGGTCTCCATGAACGGAGGGCATTTGGCGCCATCGCTTGGCGTTGTGGAGTTGACCCTCGCACTGCTCAAGGCGTTTCATCCGAAAGACGACAAAATTATTTGGGATGTTGGTCACCAAGCCTATGCTTACAAAATTCTGACCGGCCGCCTCGAAACTTTCCATACCTTGCGTACATACGGCGGGGTCAGCGGATTTCCCCGGCCGGCTGAAAGCCCGTATGACCACTTTGGTGTCGGCCATTCGAGCACATCCATTTCTGCCGCCTTGGGTATGGCTATGGCGAGAGATCTGAATAATGAGGACAATCATGTTGTCGCGGTGATTGGTGACGGGTCCATGACCGGGGGATTGGCCTATGAAGGCCTTAACCAGGCCGGTGGGGAAGGCCGCAAGCTGCTGGTGGTACTCAACGACAATGAAATGTCCATTTCCCCTAATGTGGGCGCATTGTCGCTCTTTTTAAGCCGCAAGCTCTCCAATCGTTGGTTTCTGCGATTTAAAAAGGACATGGAATCACGTTTGAAGCAGTTTCCGTTTGGTGACGATCTCGTTACCTATGCCAAACGTACAGAAGAATCCGTAAAGAATTTCTTCACTCCGGGAATGTTGTTTGAAGCCTTTCGGTTTAACTATGTTGGTCCTATTGATGGTCATAACATAGAACAAATGGTCGAGGTTTTCGAACAGGTTAAGGAACTCGATGGTCCTGTTTTGGTGCATGCCCTGACCACTAAAGGAAAAGGCTATACACCGGCTGAATCGAATCCAACGTACTTTCATGGAGTAGGTTCGTTTGAGCCGGAAACAGGAGCAGCGGAAAAGCTTGGCCCTGGAGGATTGCCTTCCTATACCAAGGTCTTCGGCGATACCTTGTGCACGTTGGCAAAGGAAAACAAAAAAATTGTGGCTATAACAGCGGCGATGCCCGAAGGGACCGGTTTGGCATGTTTTGCCAAGAACTATCCTGAGCAATTTGTCGATGTTGGCATCTGCGAGCAGCATGCCGTCACGTTTGCTGCCGGTTTGGCCAGTCAGGGATTTGTTCCGGTTGTCGCCATCTATTCGACGTTTCTCCAACGATCCTACGATCAGATCGTACACGACGTGTGCTTGCAGAACCTTCATGTTGTGCTCTGTCTCGACCGAGGAGGTCTCGTTGGCGAAGATGGCGCAACTCACCACGGTGCCTTTGATTTGTCCTACTTGCGGCATATTCCCAATATAACGGTTATGGCACCCAAGGATGAAGCAGAATTGCAGAGTATGCTGACAACCGCGGTATCTATGAATTCCCCGGTGGCAATTCGGTATCCTCGTGGTGTTGGAGTGGGAGCAACTCTTTCGGCGACGCCCAAAACGATCACCATTGGAGAAGGGGAACTGTTGCGTGACGGAGCGGATGCGGCGGTTATCGCCATTGGATCACGCGTTCATCCTGCTCTTGTCGCTGCAGAAGAATTGAAGAAAGAAAAAGGCGTTGATATTGCAGTGTTCAATACGCGCTTTGTGAAGCCGTTGCCAGAAGCACAAATTCTTGAGTTGGCGAAAACACACGACAAACTTATTCTTGTTGAAGAAAATACGAAAGTTGGTGGACTGAGTTCTGCCGTTCTCGAATGCTTGGCCGATCACGACGCTTTGCATAATGTGCGTATTTGCCGTGTAGGGTTGCCGGATCAATTTGTCGAGCACGGACCACAACGTCTCCTCCGCTCGAATCTTGGTCTTGATAGCAATGGAATTAAAAAAGCGATCGAATCGCTTCTTGCGTAGCGAAGTCCTGATAAAGCCATGTAAAACGCCTGACTCTGGTCAGGCGTTTTACATGGCAAATATACATTAAGCGGAAGTGTGTTGAGCGTCGATACGTTCTTTTTCTTCTTCTCGTAAAACTCGGCGCAGCACTTTACCGACCATACTCTTGGGAAGGGTATCTCGTATCTCTACGGATTTCGGGACTTTATAGTGGGCGAGGCGTTTTCGCAAAAATAATAGGACATCCGACTTTTGGGGCGATGTTCCTTCACGGGGAACGATGACGGCCTTGACGATCTCACCACGTGTGTGATGTGGAGCTCCGAATACGACTGCTTCGGCCACATCGGGATATTCATACAGTGCTTCTTCCACTTCTCGAGGGTAGACATTGAATCCACCCGCAAGGATGATGTCTTTCTTACGGTCGACAATGAAAAAATAACCTTCGTCGTCCATAACCGCAATATCTCCAGTGTAAAGCCAACCGTCACGTAAGGCATCGTTGGTTTCTTCTGGTTGATTAAGATAGCCTTGCATGACTTGCGGGCCTTTCACGATCAATTCACCGGGTTGGCCTATGGGCATATCTTGTGTTCCCGTCTCTAAATCGACAATACGAGCGTCGGTATCGGGGAACGGTAGACCAATGGAGCCTGCTTTTCGTTTCCCACTGATAGGATTAAGATGAGTTACGGGTGATGCTTCGCTGAGACCGTAGCCTTCCAGGATTTTTGCATTGGCAACCTTTTCAAATCGTTCCATGAGTTCTACGGGCATGGGGGCTGACCCTGAGACGCAGTAGGTAATGCTGGACACATCGTAGCGCTCAAAGTCCTTTTGTTGCATGAGGGCAATATACACCGATGGAGCCCCAGGAAAAACCGTGGGTTTGGTTTTATGGATGGCCTTCAGTGTTTCTAAAGGGATAAACCGTGGGACAGGAACCAAGGTGGCTCGGCATGCCATGGCATAGTTCAAACAGACTGTTAGTCCGTAAATATGGAAGTACGGTAGGAGTCCTAAAAAAACTTCGGGCTTTTCTCCAATGGAGTGAAGCATGGCGCGACATTGCGCCACATTGGTGAGGAGATTGAAATGACTCAGCATGACGCCTTTGGCCAGCCCTGTAGTTCCACCCGTATACTGAATGGCGGCAAGGTCACGCTTGGGGTCGATTGTGGAGACGCTCAACGGTGTTTTTCCCGAGGTGAGTAAGGAAAACGGTTGAACGTGTTTCCAGTCATATGGGATATAGGGGTGGGTTCCCTCTTTGCGAGCTTTGAATGGGTAGATCAGGTTCAGTGGAAATGACAAGCCATCGGCAATTCCAGTAACATAAATATTATTAAGATTATGTTGGTCAAGTAATGTTTTGTGCTTGACGTAGAGCCTGTCAAGAATAAACAAGGCCTTGATGCTGGCGTCGGATAGGATGTGGTTGAGTTCGGTATCCATGTACAATGGGTTGACCATGACAACGGTGCAACCCGCTTTGAGGACGCCGAGATATGCAATGATGGTTTGAGGAAGGTTGGGCAACATGATGGCAATACGGTCGCCTGGTCCGTATCCGCTCGCAGCCAATCCCCCGGCAACGGTTTCACTGAGTGTTCTAAGACGCTGGTAGCTGATGTGGGTGTTTTTAAAACGGATAGCTGTTCGTTTCGGTGACGACTCTGCTGCGGCGTCCAATATGGAAAAAAGCGGTTTTTCTTCATACGACATCGGATTTTTTACGATGTCGGCATATTGTGAGAGCCAGGGACGGGAGAATGTATCGGCCATGCTGCTTCCTTGTTAACGACCAAAAGACTCGGGCACTTACCGGTAGAGAACGTCCTCAAAAACGGAAAATGTGATAGTCCGTCTTGGGTGGTAGAAATACGATCGCATTCTCCGTGACATTGATGGTTACTGCATGCGTTGTCGTGTTTGCTCGATATACGAGCAAAGGACACAATGTGCGCGGACGGCATGGAATGAACAACAATGATGAGTAACCTCGCTCTTACGGGATGTTTGAGATATTGTAAATGATCCCGTTGTGATCTCTCTTGTTGAGGTGATTGATGTTCATGAGCAGAGGTTGTGTATCCAATAAGCAAGCGTTCATATCCTGTTGATACGAGCATTGCAGAAGACTTTTTAACACTATTGAATCGTGCTATCTGACGCGCGTTCGCTCCGTGATCAGATACTGTTTCGCCTGTTGGTGATCACCCTTAAAACATGGAGTGCCCTCTGGGTAACGACCGTGTGTATGATGTTTTTCTTTATAAAGGAGTCCACATGACTACGGTGTCTTCATTTTTGGAAACCCATTTCCGTCATTTTAACGCTCGGGAAACGCTTGACGCGGCCAAAGCGTGGAATGACCTGCTTCAGGGCGGGGGAAAAATGTTTCTCTCCATGGCTGGAGCGATGAGTACGGCTGAGATTGGTGTTTCTTTGGCTGAAATGATTCGTCAAGACAAAGTTCATGCGATTTGTTGTACTGCTGCTAATCTTGAAGAGGATTTATTCAACCTCTTCAATCATAATGAGTACAAAATGGTACCCGAATATCGGGATTTGTCCCCCGAAGCAGAGAAAAAACTCTATGACCAGGGGCTCAACCGGGTTACCGACACCTGCATTCCCGAAGGTGTAATGCGTCAAGTGCAGACAATGCTTGTTGAGCAATGGCGCGTGGCCGCAGAATCCAATGATCCGAAGTTTCCATACGAGTTCATTTTCGATTTGCTCGACAACCCTGAAGTGAAATCGTTTTTCCAAATTCCGGTCGAGCATTCTTGGGTTGTCGCGGCAAAAGAAAAAGGAATCCCCATTTTCAGCCCCGGTTTTGAAGACAGCACACTCGGCAATATTTTTTGCTCTGAAGTCATGCGTGGGCATGTACGTGGACACCATGCCGTTCGGAGCGGTACCGAGCAAATGGAGAAATTGGCAAGCTGGTACCTCCAAATGAAGGATGAGAAGGCCCCCATTGGCTTTTTCCAAATTGGTGGTGGTATTGCCGGTGATTTCCCCATATGCGTTGTTCCGATGCTCATTCAAGATATGGAACTCGAGGATACACCGTTCTGGGCTTACTTCGCCCAGATTGGCGACAGCACAACATCGTATGGATCGTATTCCGGTGCTGTTCCCAATGAAAAAATTACGTGGGGAAAATTGGACGTTGATACGCCTCGTTTTATGATCAATTCCGATGCGTCCATTGTGGCGCCTCTTATTTTTGCCTACGTTCTTGGCTGGTAAATCCAGTTATTATAAGAAAAAAGAACGGCTTGCATCCTCAAAAGGGTGCAAGCCGTTTTCTCGTAGAGGCCGTGGAGAGTTATCGTTTTTTATGACCTGAAAATCGTTTGGGATCGAGGCCATGCTTTTTGACTTTATAGTTTACCACGCGATAGCTCTCATGAAGATTCTTGGCTGCTTGAAACATGTTCCCGCTAGCTTTTTTCAGTGCTTCGACCAACAATTCTTCTTCGAATTTGGCGACAGCTTCACCGAATGAGAGCATGGGTTCCGTCCCTGAGCTTTCTGCGGTTTGCAGCGTTGGCGGGAGGTGATAGGCTCGAATAACGCCCTCGTCGCAATTGGCGACGGCCCGATCAATACAACTTCGCAATTCACTGACATTGTCCGGCCAGTGGTATTGATGCAAGAGATCAATGGCGGGGGTGGATATTCGCTTGATCGTTTTGCCTTGTGCTTTGGCAAATTCTTGCAGAAATGATTCGGCCAGCGGCAAAATATCACTTGAGCGATCGCGTAGCGATGGAACGTAAATCGGGTAGACACTCAGACTGTAGTAGAGGTCTTCGAGAAAGGTTCCAGTGGCCATCATATCTTCCAGAGACGACGCCGTGGACGCGACGACGCGCACATCGACAGGAATAGGACTGTCTGCGTCGATGCGTTGAACCGCTCCTTCTTGCAAGACACGAAGCAGTTCTTGCTGGCAGCTTAGACTCATTTCCTCAATGCCATCCAGGTAAACAATACCTCCCTGGGCCAACTCGAAAACACTGCGCTTGGATTGCGTATGTTGCGAAGGACCGCCTTTTTGAATCCCGAACAACTTCCGTTCGAGGTGTTCTTCCGGCTCGGTGAGAAACTGCACTTTGAGAAACGGCTTATCACGTCTGTTGCTTTGTTTATGCAAACTTTCAGCGAGAAATTCTCGTCCAGTTCCTTCTTCACCACGCAACAGCACCGGCGTATCGTTGAGTGCTGTCTGGCTAATTTGGCGCATAACGAGACGCATGCTTTTGGATACGGCCAGGACATTCGTCGGAACCACATCGTCCAGAGGCGTCGGGATGGACGGTTCCGGACGTTTTTTCATGGGTTTGACAAGTTCTTCGGCAAGCTTGGGCACAGTGTTGCCAAATAACGCGGCAAGTACTTCAAGAAAGCGGCAGTGTGTCTCCAGAAAAATGAGAGGAGCTTTGGGAATATCCAAGCTCAATGTGCCCAATACGGTTCGCCCCTGTTCCTGATCCGATGCCGGGAGATTACTCCGTCCTATCACCGGCGCAGACATGACCGGCACGCATAAGAAAGACAGACTATCGAGTTCTGCCGGAGGGCGTCCATAAAAGTCAGGGTGATCGTTAATATTCTCAATAATGAGACGACGTTTGGTTGCAACGACCTGGCCCGTTACAAGCGGGCCAGGTGCGTAAAGATGTTGGAAGCTGTTTTCACCGCCTTTGGTGATACTCATTTTTGAATTGCGCATCGGCAGGTCAAACAGGTCGAGATACACTCGTTTGTAGCCAAGCATATTAATGAGTGTGTCCAAGGCAATATCCAGGGACTGTCTGATGGACCGGTCGGCACCGATTTCCTCGATGATACGCTGAAGAGCACTGAGGAACAGAGGAGACCCGTCATCGAATTGAGCAAAAGCGGTCATGACGCATTATTCACTTGCAGCTTGGACGCCAAGGTCAATGGCGTGGAGGTTCAAATCGACAAGTTTGGGTTTGAGATAAGTTCGCACCGACTGCTTGAGTGCCTCAACACCAAACGGCAACAAATCTTTGGCCAGAAATGCACCGAGCAAGACCATGTTCGCGCTTTGTACGGCGCCAGCCTTCAACCCGAGCGTTTTGCAAGGCAAAAACGAAATAGTCAGTCCACAACTCTGGGCTTGTTGAGCGACCGCATCGACATCGGGATACGTTTCAACCCCCTTGGCCACTCCGGGAGGTAGAATTGATTCCGAATTCGAAATAATCGTTCCGCCTTTTTTAAGATACGGCAGAGCCCGCAGGGTTTCAAGGAGTTCGAAGCCAAGCAACAAATCGGCTTCACCATGAGAAATCTTCGGGCTTCTATAGCCACCGATGAGGATCGTCGATTCGACGACGCCACCACGTTGTGCCATACCATGGATTTCTCCTGAAGTGACCTCAAGGCCGGCATCCATGGCTGTAAGAGCCAGAATTTTGGTTGCAGTCAGTGTTCCCTGTCCGCCTACACCTGTGAGGAAAATGCGTGCCCGCTTCATTTCGCGCCTCGCTTTTGGGCCTTGATGTTGGAACCGACCTGCAAACAATACATACATCCGGCGCAATGATCGGGATCGATATCGAATGTACCAGTGCGTTTATGAAATGCCGGGCAGGCCAGGCTTTCCAAACAGTGTTCGCTTTGGGTGGGATCGCCTTCAACGGATGCCACCATTGGCTTCCCTTTCTTCCCGATTTTTTTGTCATGAATCGGGCAGGGAGCTTCAAGGATAAGGACGCGAACTCCCGATGTGTCACGCATCTGTTCTAATGCCGTAACGGTTGCTTGTTTGTTGAATGGGTTGACCTTTGCGACGTGTGCGACGCCGCATGCCCGGACAATACCCTCAATGTCGACACGGGATTCAGCAGGACCAAGCACGGTATCGCTCACACCGGGGTGCGGCTGATGACCGGTCATTGCTGTTGTGCGATTGTCGAGAATGACAAGGAGAATATCGTGATTGTTGAAAACGGCGTTGATCAGTCCGGTAATCCCGGAGTGAAAGAACGTGGAATCACCGATAAAACTGATAACGGGTTTCCCCGATGCTTTGGAGAAGCCGCTTCCCGCACTAATACTTGACCCCATACAGAGGATAAAATCGACAGCGCGGAAGGGGGGCAGAAAACCAAGCGTGTAACATCCGATGTCGGACGAAAAATAGACATCTTCACCAAAAACTTCACGCACCGCATGGTAGCTTGCCCGGTGTGGGCAGCCCGCGCACAAATTCGGCGGACGTTTCGGAAGCGTTGCTTGAGGCTGACAGATTTTGTTCTGTTCTACCGGTCGGCCAAGAGCCCGTCGAAGGATTCGGCGTACCAATACCGTAGAATACTCGTCATTGAGCGGTGCATCTTCCCCTTTGCCAACAACTTCAAGTGATACGTGATGTTTCTGCAGCAATGCACGAATGGCGGTTTCGAGAATAGGCTCAAGCTCTTCCAATATGATGAGCGTGTCGAGCCCGGAAACAAAGTCGAGAATGCGCTTTTCCGGCAAGGGGTGTGTCATTCCGAGTTCGAAACACTTGACCAACTCGGTTGCATCTTCATCGAGGAGCGCATCGTGCAGATAGGCACGGCAGATGCCCGAAGTGATGACACCGACTTTGCCTTGTCCGGTAATCGTATTCAGGGGAGAGAATTCACTTTTTTCGGAGAACGTTGTCAATCGAGACAATAGCCGCTGATGCTGAATGCGCGAAAACGCAGGGACTGGCACAAATTGGACGGGCTCACGCTCGAACGGTGCATTGTGCGTAGAGACAGGCAATGCGCCGAATGTGACAGCGCCCCGAATATGGTTGACGCGGGTGGTTGTGCGCAACATGACAGGTTGAGCATGTTCAATGGAGAAGCGCATAGCCTCAATCATGTAGTCTTTGCATTCCTGCGCCGTCGACGGTTCGAAGCAGGGGATCTTCGCCAACCGTGCGTAATACCGATTATCCTGTTCATTTTGGCTGGAATGACACCCCGGATCATCGGCAGACAAAATGACAAGGCCTCCCGGTGTGCTGATATACGACAATGTCATGAGAGGGTCAGCCGCGACGTTGACTCCAACGTGCTTCATGGTAACAAGTGTCGGGACACCGGCCAGAGCTGCGCCGCCAGCCACTTCCATAGCCACTTTTTCATTGATCGAATATTCGAACGTGAAGGATGCATCAGAGGCGAGCCGGAAAAATGTGTCAGGCACTTCGGATGATGGGGTACCAGGATAGCAGGATATAAACTGCACACCTGCTTCCAGAGCCCCTCTGACGATGGCTTCGTTCCCAAGTAAAAAATGGACCTGTCCGGGCGCGTCCGCAAGCAGCGGATTAGGCATGAGGTTTACTCCGTGTTGAAGGCAAAAGGGGGATTATTGTCAATTGCCGAAAAGAGCTGGAAGCAGCACGCTTCTACGATGAAGCGGCTTCTTTCGCATTGTCGGGTGTCTCTGTCCGGCTTTTCAATTGCTCAATCTTGAAGTCGATAAACTCCATCAACGGCATGTTGGCGATGGTCTTCATCTTTTCATAACTGGCCAATGCCATCTCATAATTTCCAGCCTGCTCGGCAACCGTGGCCAAGCGCGACGCCACGACCGGTTCCATGGCCTTCGGGGCACTTTTTTGCAGTGCCTCAAGGACTGTTACAGCTTCGGAAAATTGTTTTTGATGGGCCATCGCATCGGCTTCACCCAGAAGGGCAAGCGGTTTGATGTCGCTGTCGGCCACACTTGCCAGGTTTTTCCAAGCAGCTTGGGCCGCGGCAAAATCTCCTGAATCTTGAGCAGCTTTAGCGGTTTCGAGATATATAGATGGTTTGACTGAATCCGGGGCAGTTTTCGCAAAGTCATTCAGAGCGGTGATCAGGTCGCTTCCCGATTTGTCCGTTAAAATGGTCTGAAGATCCTGGTTGGCTTGAGTGGCAACCGAATCGACATGGTTAAGATAAATACTACGACCGATGACAACGGCGAGAAGCAAAGTAATACCAAAGGCTAGCTGTTTCCAATTTCTTCCGAGCGCCGTCAACAGCGGGTGAAGTTCTTCATGCGTTTCTTCGGCAACAGCGTTCAAAAAACCACCATCAGTATGTGACGCGGGCCCAGATGTGGGCTTTTTAGTGGACATATGTGAATTCTCCATTAAAGTTCATAGTGTATTCAGCAAATGAAAGAACCGTAGTAGATAATGGAAAAACCAGATATTTGTCAAAACAGATAGGGGCCAGAAGTTCAAGGTTTTCGAATGCACCCGTTGACTTTTTGGGAAACCGCAGAGTAGTTTTTCCCAGTGTCGACCGGCTGTTGCCGGTTTTCCCTTATCAACAAAACGTGCCGGACGGCGTGACGAATTTCGATTTTCGCTACGCCGGTATGATACCATAGGGAGTTCTGTCGTATGGATATTGAAACGCAAATGCTTGACTTGGCCAAGCGGGCGAAACGAGCTGGGGCCGTGTTGGCGGGGGCTGGTGGCCAACAAAAAGCCAAAGCCATTTCCGACTTGGCTGTACTACTTGAAAAAAATAAAAAAGCTATTTTCGAAGCCAATGCTAAGGATTTAGACGCTGCAGCCCAAAATGGACTCGATGCTCCGAAAATGGACCGGCTGCGCATTGACCAAAAAGTTCTTGATTCTATGATAATGGCATGCGGAGAAGTCGCGGCTATTTCCGATCCTGTGGGAGAGATGGAATCCATGTGGCAACGCCCCAATGGGCTCATGGTCGGCCGTATGCGCATTCCGCTCGGCGTTATTGCCATGATTTACGAATCACGGCCCAACGTCACCGTGGATTCGGCGATTCTTTGCCTTCTCGCAGGAAATGCCGTCATTTTGCGCGGGGGGAAAGAAGCCATCCATTCCAACTCATGTCTAGCCGATATTCTCTCGACGGCTCTTGAACAAAATGGCTTGCCGAGAGATGCCGTTCAACTCGTCAAAACAACAGACCGAGCTGCCGTGACGGCACTGTTGAAGTTGGACGACTATATTGACGTCATTATTCCTCGTGGTGGGGAAGGGCTCATCCGGGCTGTTGTCGAACAGGCGCGTATGCCCGTCTTGAAGCACTACAAGGGCGTTTGCCATATTTATGTGGATGCCGAATGTAATCTGGATGAAGTCGTCGAGGTGGTTCATAACGCCAAAGTTCAGCGTCCGGGCGTTTGTAATGCCTTGGAATGTTTGTTGGTTCATAAAGACGCGGCCCAAACCGTTCTCCCTGAGATCGGTTCCCGTCTTGGGAAAGACGGCGTCAGTTTTCGTGCCTGTGCCGCATCGTTGCCCCTGCTTGGCGATACAGCTCAAGCGGCAACGGATGCCGATTATGGATACGAATTTCATGACCTCATTTTAGCGGTCAAAGTCGTCGACGATATGGACGCAGCTCGTGCTCATATTGCTGAATACGGTTCGAATCATACCGATGTCATTTTGACAACGAATTATGAACGCGCCATGGAATTTATTCGCCTCGTCGATACATCGATGGCCGGAGTCAATTGCTCAACACGCTTTAATGACGGTGGACAGCTCGGGCTGGGTGCGGAAATCGGTATTAGTACATCGAAACTGCATTCGTATGGTGTTATGGGCGTTAAAGAGCTTACAAGCGCTAAATTCGTTGTGTTTGGCAAAGGTCAAATCCGGTCCTGAGTTACTAAGGAACCGAACCTTTTTTATCTTTTTGGGAGAGCACTTCCCTTGGTGTGGGAAGTGCTCTTCATTACCCCAGGCATTGGATATTCTTTAATGGATCGGCACACTTTTCGACTCGGCGTGTATGGAGGAAGTTTCAACCCCATTCACATTGCCCATTTGCGTTTAGTCTTGGAAGCGCAGGAGGCGCTCGGTCTTCACCGGGTCGATCTTGTGCCGTCTGCCAGACCACCTCACAAGTCAGAAAAAGGAATTTTGCCGTTTGCCGTGCGCCGCGAACTTGTGCACTTGGCAGTGGCCGATCTTCCCGGGGTGTTTGTTAACGATATCGAGGAAAGCAGACCGGGGCCTTCCTACACCATAGATACTTTGGCGCAGTATCAACGCGAGAATCCAGGCAAGCAGATTTATTATCTTATGGGAACCTGGGACTTGTTGAGTCTTCCAACATGGCACCGCGGTCTGGAATTATGGACGGTTGCCAATCTTGTCGTCATAGAACGCGGGAACAAAGGAAGAGCGGATGTCGAAGCATTCCTGGACACACATCGTCAACAATTTGCACTTCTTGAGCAAAAAAACGATGACTGCTGGTCGCTGTCACCCGATCGAACTCTGCACTACGTACGTATGCCACGACTTGACATCAGCGCCACGCTTGTTAGAGAGCGCTTCCTTTCAGGAAAAAGTATCACGTTTTTTGTGCCCGAAGCGGTCGAGCATGGGCTTGAGCGTATGCGGGGAATGATTTCCGAGATATGGAACGTTCCCACTCGACACGAAGAAAATGACACCTGCCTCTCGATTTGAAGCGGCATTGCGAAAACGAGGTTGTCCTTGATTTCATCCAATACTCGGCTGCGTTTTGTTACGGCTCTTGTTTCGAGCCTGATATTTCTTGTCCTCATTTCTTTGCCTCTCGCAGCAAAGTTGACCGGACTCGCTTCAACGGTGGAAGTTTCTGAAATCGGTGGCAAGACGCTTCCGGAATTTACTTTGCATCCGGTTGGGTTCGGTCGATATTTTGATGTATTGCGTTCTGGGTATCTCGAAACGCATTATCCCTTTCGCAGCATTTTGATCAGTTGGTATAATTACGCAACAACCCGCTTTATTGCTTCATCCTCCGTTTTTTCAGCGTCCGTTATCACTGGTAAAGATGGTTGGATGTATTTAGCAAAAGATGGTTCGCGTGATGTTCTTATGGAGCATCGGTCAGCGACACCTTTGACGGAACCTGAACTCCAAGCACTGCGCGACGATTACCAAGCTCGCGCCGATTGGCTCGCACAACGTGGAAAGCATTATATGCTTGTTGTGGCGCCGTCGAAAGAAACAATCTATCCCGAGTATTTACCGGAAATATTCAAACAGGTTGGCAAAACGTCTCGGCTTGATCAGGCCCTTGATTATCTGAAGGCACATTCCACGCTGGATGTTGTTGATTTGCGGCCTGTGCTGCTGGATGCCAAGAAAAAAACGCAGATTTTCTATGCGACGGACAGTCATTGGAATGTCCGTGGCGCTTTTGTCGGGTATCGCATGATGATGGAGGAGATCCGTAAGATCATCCCGTCAACGCCGGTACTTTCGAGGAAGGATTTCAACGAAGATTCCTTTGATGAAGTTCCCGGTGATTTGTCATTCATGCTGGGGCTGCAGGATTACGTCAAAGAAACGCGCTATTACTATCTTTCCAAAAAGCCAGCCAAAGCGCGTCCTGTGACACTGACGGACCAGAACGTCGAATTTTTTCAACCCCCGTTATGCTCTGTCATTGAGGATTCTAAGTTGCCGCGTGGCATATTTTTTCACGATTCTTTTTTTTGGGAACTGCTGCCTTTTGTGGCAGAGAGCTTCAGTGAAGGCGTGTACGTGTGGATGAAACCTCCACATGACGGGGCGCCACGTTTTTTTGACAAAGCGTTAATCACTGAAGTGAATCCTGATATCGTGGTGGATGAAATCACGGAACGTTTTTTTCTCCCCAGAGTGGCACAGTAATCGTTCACGGTATGCAGGCCGGTCCATCACTGTTTGGGAGAACAACCAGGACAGACCTCCGAAACCTCTTGCATCAGGGCGTTTCATCCCGTATCCTGACAATGCTTATCTGATCTGTTTGCAAGACCAATTTGTCAAACAACCTGTATCCAGAGAGTCGTTATCAGTATATTGGCAACCACTTTCATGTTCTTGATATACCTCCTATGATTGAACTCGTCGTGGCGGTGACTTTCGCTGTATTGGCGTCGGCGTTTTGCTCCGTCAGTGAGGCCGCCCTCTATTCCATCCCGTGGAGCTGGATTGAAACTCTTCGCAAGAGTGGAAAAAAGTCCGGTGAAGACTTGTACCGTTTGCGTTCGCAGGTCGAGCGCCCCATTACAGCTATTTTAACGCTCAACACCTTTGCCAACATCGCCGGTGCATCCTTGGCCGGAGCTGCGGCCGTGGAAGTGATGGGCGAACAATACCTGTGGATATTTACACTGGGATTTACCGCGCTTATCTTGGTTTTTGGAGAAATAATCCCGAAAACCGTTGGCGTCGTGTATAATCGAAATATTGCTGGAGTCATGGGACCGCCATTGCGCGTCCTTGTTTTCATTATGGCGCCGATTATTTGGGTTGGTGGCTTGCTTGTGAAGATTGTTGATTCTGGCAAAAAAGGGCCGCAGTCCACGGAAGAAGATATTTTTGCGTTAGCCTCGCTTACCAGGAAAGCCGGGGTCATCAAACCGTATGAAGAACTTTCCATCAAAAATATTCTCACGCTGGATAAAAAAGTTGTACGCGACATCATGACGCCGCGTACTGTCGTGTTTTCGCTCCCTGCGGATATGACCGTCGCCCAAGCCCGGGAATACAAATCCTATTGGCCACATAGCCGTATTCCCGTGTATGAGAATGATGATGCCGAAGATGTTGTTGGTATTGTCTATCGACGCCAGGTTCTTGAAGCTTTAGCCAATGATCAAGACGATGTCATGATTGGCGATCTCATGAAACCCGTTCAATTTGCGTTGGAAACAATGACGTTGGATAGGTTACTGATAAAGTTTCTCGAATCACGAATGCATCTCTTTGTTGTCCTCGATGAGTACGGCGGTGTGGGTGGTGTTGTCAGCCTTGAAGATGTCCTTGAAGAAATCTTGGGCAAAGAAATCGTTGATGAAACTGACCAGGTCGCCGATATGCGAGAACTTGCACGAATCCAAAGAGAAAGCCTACTCAATCAGGGTGGGAACATCGATTAAACACATCGTCTGTCTCGAAGTAAACATCACGAAAAAAAAGTTGCCTCTTTCGTGGAGCCGCACCGATGATTACAGAATGAAAAACACATTTTTCAGGGAAGTTCATCTGTGGAGGCTTGCCCGGGGGGATAAGGTGAGGTATGATGAGGGTTGATTCCTCGTTAGGAATTAATCCTAGTGGTGTGGTTGCGGTCACACCGAAACGAGAAGTATTGAGGTAACAATGGCCGGCAAAAAAAATTCGAGTGTATACCTTGTCGCAGCAATCCTGTTTCTGGGAGGGCTGGGCTATCTTATTTTTACGGGGCTTGGCGAAAATAGCGTCTATTTTCTCAATGTCTCGGAGGCATTGGCTCTCGAACCAGGAAAGCTCAATCAAGCTCGTCTCTTTGGAACTGTTTCCCCTGATCGCATCGAATCTGCCGAAGGCAACCTTGGTGTGACGTTTTCTCTGGCTGATAAAGTCGATGCAGGAAAATCTATTCGAGTTGAATATGCTGGTGTTGTTCCCGATACGTTTAAACCCGGCGTCGAAGTGATTGTTGAAGGTGCATACAAGCCGACTGCAGGTATATTCAATGCCAGTACGCTCATGACGAAGTGTCCGTCCAAGTACAAAAAGCAAGAAAATCAGGGCTGATTCCCTTCATTGACAATGTCGGTTTTTCCCGATTAGACACCTCGATTGGCCCGGTTCCAATGTGCCCGGTAAAGCGGGCTTTTTGTTTTTTTGCACAAGGAAGGAGTGCGAATGCGACTTGTTGCTTATTGGTCCTTGCTGGCTGCCCTCGTCATGGCCTTGTTTCTCGCCGGAACCGCGGCATATCAGACATATCGAAAACAAAAAGACGGAGTGCTTCTGCTTGAGCGTGGACAAACGCTTATTTGCCTTCTGTTTTCGCTGAGTTCCGGAGTGTTGTTTTATGCACTGTGGAGCCAAGATTTCTCCTATAAATACGTTGCAGATTATACCGATTCGCTTCTGCCAATGTTTTATACAATAACGGCGTTTTGGGCAGGGCAGGCCGGTTCTATCCTCTTTTGGGGATGGATGACATCGCTGTGCGGGCTTATTTTTTCTCTGACACCGGCCTATGAAACCATGTCAGATAGTACAAAACGATTGTTTTGGTTGTTTTATTTGAGTGTCCTTGCGTTCTTCTTGCTCGTGTTGACGGGACCGAACAATCCGTTCATCGGCCTGTCCCCAGCTCCGGCTGATGGCAAAGGACTCAATCCTCTTTTGCAGAATCCCGGAATGATCTTTCATCCACCGCTGTTGTTTTTGGGATATGCCGGATTTTGTGTACCGGCCTGTCTTGGGTTGGCTGCTTGGATGACGGATGAAACAGGATGGCTCGACCGGAGTCGAAATTTCACCATCATTTCATGGGTCTTCCTGACCGCCGGTATTATTCTTGGTGGTTGGTGGTCATATATGGAGTTGGGGTGGGGTGGCTACTGGGCCTGGGACCCGGTTGAAAATGCTTCCCTTATTCCGTGGCTTGTCGGAACCGCCTTCATCCACACAGCCATTGTCGGACGTCGGTTCAAAATTTTTGGCAAGACCAATGTCTTTTTGGCCATGCTGACCCTCGTCCTGTGTTTCTTTGGAACATATCTTGTGCGAAGCGGTGTTATCGATTCGTTACATGCTTTTGGCGATGGAGGCGTAGGCTTACCACTGCTGCTGTTTGTTCTCTACACCGTGTTTGTGACGGCAATCGTGTTGTTTGTCGTGGTGCCACATGTCGATTTTCATAACAGACCGTTAAGTGGCATGCTCACGTTGTCCGGAACCGTAACCGTACTCGTCTGGCTCATGATTGCACTTGGGCTGGTGGTATTCCTTGGGACAATGTGGCCAGTTTTGTCCAAGCCGTTCACACAAAGTCCAGTTGGCCTTGACGCTGGTTTCTACAACCGTGTTTGTCCTCCTCTGTTTGCTGTGGTCATGCTTCTTGTGGCTATCTGTCCGTGGTTGCCTGTTACGGAGAAACCGGTGTCCATGAAAAGCATGGGATTGCTTGTGGCGGGTTTGGTGCTGGCGGCCGTGGGATCGGCTGTTTTGGGTATCACACTCCCTGTCTCAGTCATTTGTATTGCTTCTGCGTTGGTTTGTTTGGCCGGTATTCTTATTCTCTTTATTACGAAGCCGGCAGCACGCAGGCATTCCGGTGCGCTTGGGGCATATCTGGTTCATGCTGGTTTGGCCTTCGTCGTCATTGGTATTGCCGTCTCCGGTCCATACCAATTGAACCGTGAAGCGATCCTCAAGCCTGACCAGTCGTTTGAAGAAGGTGGCTATCGTTTTACTTACAAGGCTGTGACGCAATCGAAAACGCCAGCCATGGCCATTGCCGAGGCGGAAATTCTCGTCGAAAAAGCGGGAAAGCGGGTCGGCGTTCTCCATCCACAGCGTCGTGTCTACCATAATTTCAATCAGCCTTTTGCCGAAGTCTCGGTTATTCCGTCCCTTGGCGATGAAGTGTATGCGACATTACTCGCATTTACCGAATCCGGTTCGGCGAGTATCAAAGTAAGCATCAATCCGCTTGTCAATTGGATTTGGATTGGCGGCACTTTAATGTGCTTGGCTGGACTTGTTGCGCTTCGTCGGTATCGCGTGAGGCGTTCCTAATGGCTGCACCCCGTCCGACAACGGAGGCGCACCGTGTTGCCACACCGGATGAAAACATTGCTCCACTTTTGCGTGTTCGTTCCATGAGCAAGTTTTTTGGTGAACGGCTTATTCTCAAAAATATTCATGTCGATGTGGTTCCTCAGTCCATTACATTATTAGCCGGGGCGAATGGAGCAGGGAAAACCACATTATTACGTATTATGGCTGGGCTCATTCCGCCTTCAACGGGAAGCGTGCAATCTGATCTTCTCCCGGGGGATCTTGCGTACCTTGGGCATAAGACGTTCGTGTATCGGGATTTGAGTGCGAGACACAATCTCGTATTCTGGCTGCGCCTGCATGGACGAGAGGTCGATGCTGATGAAGTGGATGCCGCTTTGAAGCAAGTCGGCCTTTTCGATTACGCCGATGAATACGCACGAGTCTTTTCACGGGGTATGATGCAGAAGTTGAGTTTGGCGCGAGTCTATATGCTCAAACCGAGACTGCTCTTCCTCGATGAACCCGACACTGGCCTGGATGTTGCTTCACGCCAGGCGCTTTTGTGGGAAATGGAAATCCTGCGCGATGCAGGGACAGCGATTGTCTTTGTCAGTCACCATGTTGATACTGATATTGCTGTTGCCGACACGGCTTTGGCGCTCTCCAATAAATCGATTGTGTATCACGGCCCGGCCGCATCGTATGATGCGGCGGCAGTCCTGGATATGGCATCATGTTAGGTGCTACTCTCCATATCGCGTCAAAAGACCTCCGGTTGTCGTTTCATGGCATGCGTGGAGTCCTGCAATCGGTTCTTCTTGGTCTTTTGCTCATCTTTTTATTTAGCTTATCACGCAATCCGGGGGATGTGATGCCCGCGGTGAGTGCGTCTGCCGTATTCTGGCTCTCAACCGTGTTTGCTCAGGTTCTGGTCTTCAATACATTGTATGGATATGAAGAACAGTCCGGAGCACGTATCGGCCTTGTACTTTCACCGGCCCCCGTTCAGGCGGTTTGGTTGGGAAAAGCTCTTGCTGGTGGTATTTTACTTGTTGCCTGTCAATGTGTTTTCGCTTTGGCGACTGTGGTGTTTCTCGGACAACCCATCGATGGACCGTTGTGGCTGTTTGGTGTCGCGGGAGTGCTCGTTGATGTGGCTGTATGCGCGTTGGGATCACTTTTGGGAGCGCTGTCTGCCGGTAATTCAACTCGTGAATCGCTGATGACCGTCATTTTGTTTCCATTGCTTATCCCGGCATTACTGGCTGGAATTCGTTTGTTCGAAGCTGGACTGGCCGGAGTTGGCGTCGTCGATGTTTCAAGCTGGATCGGCATGGCTACCGCCTTCGATGCCGTGTTTTCTGCAGCCGCACTGGTTCTTTTTCCGTATGTGTACACCGGAGAAGAGTGACATGTGCGGACCAGCTTGTTCAACATATTGGATGATGCAAGCACAACCAAGCGTGATGGAGATGCGTTTCGGAAGACACCCCCGTATGGGATGCCTTTGGTTCAACTGTTCAGCATCAAAGGGATAATCGCATGCCGTTTTTACCACTCCTTGCCGGAGCTGTTATGGCTGTCGGCCAATATTTCATCTGGATGTATGCTCCGGTAGAAGAGACTATGGGCATTGTTCAAAAGATTTTTTATATGCATATGCCCATGGCTTGGTGGTCTCTTGTCAGCTTTTTTGTTGTCTTTGTGGCCAGCATTCTGTTTTTGGCGAAGAAAACGCCGTTTTGGGACCATTTGGCAGGAGCATCCGCAGAAATCGGAGTGGTATTGAGTAGCCTTGCGTTGATCACAGGGTCACTGTGGGCCAGACCGATTTGGAATGTCTGGTGGACCTGGGATCCACGATTAACCACGACGCTTATTATGTGGTTCGTGTATGTTGCGTATTTGCTTGTCCGTTCAGCTGATGTTGGTGGAGAGCGGCGTGGAACTATTTCTGCCGTTCTCGGCATTGTCGCATTTCTTGATGTTCCGCTTGTCTTTCTCTCGGCGCGATACTGGCGCAGCATTCATCCCGCTGTTTTAGGAAGTAAAAGTGGAGGGATGGAGCCGGAAATGTGGACAACGTTGATTGTTTGCCTGATTGGCTGGGGGCTCTTATGGTCGGTTTTTCTGATCATTCGCACGAAATTGAGCCTGAATGAGGCCAAAGTGGGGCGCTTGGCTTTGAAGCGATTCGATAGTGCGTAGCCATATAACGACACGACGAAAAGCGACAAGGAGGATTATATGACCAATGAAACCTACCTGTTAGCGGCGAATATTGTTGTCTGGCTTGGAGTCGGACTCTATGCGGCGGTGTTGATGCAAAAAGGCCGACAACTTGAAAAGCGCATTCGGCGCATGGAGACGTTGCAGGATGACTGAGACGACAGACGTATCCTCTTCCGGCGTCAACTTTGTATTGATCCTGGTAGTATTAGGGCTCGTTGCCATGTTTGCCGGGTCGTTTACGTATAGATTGAGCCATCCCGACCTGACCATTGCACTTCGTTCCAATGGAGCCGGAGGACAGGGAGGAATGGGACAGGCCGGTGGAATGTCCGATCTTGTTGTGTTGATGGGCAAACTCCAGGAAGATCCGAACGATGTTGAAGCCATGCTTACGATTGCTGGGCGTTTTGTGGGGATGGGCGCATTCGACAGAGCCAAGACGTTCATGGACAAGGCCGCCACACTGCGTCCTGACGATGCCGATGTACTCAATGTCCTTGGCGTCTATGCATTTCGCATGAAGGATAATGAGACGGCGAAATCTCGATTTGAACACATGCAAGAACTCGCGCCACAAGATTACAGGGCATATTATAACCTGGGTATCTTGTACGAATACGGTTTCAATGATCGTGCGAAGGCTCAAGAGTTTTTTGAGAAAGCGTTGACAATGGATGGCATTCCCAAAGACACGGCCGACCGTATAACGCAAGAATTGCAAAAGACATCTCCCAATTCTTGAAATGAATTGCATTTTTGTAGAGAATAGGGAATTGTTCAACTTATTTTTTCAAAATTGTGGAAACGCCTGAATAATCCCATAATTGACACTGGGGAAGGTGTTTCCTCATTTGCAATCGGCACAAGGCGGCCCTCTCTATGGGCATTCACCGTTTTGTTTAACAGGAGACCACGAAAATGAGCGTAAGAAATTCCAAATTCGTGAAACTGGCTGTTCTGGCATGCGCCATGGTCACATTTTCTGTTGTTGGCCTGGGGTCTGCCCACGCTGAGGATGTTATCAAGATCGCCGTCCCGTCCCCATTTACTGGCGCTGAGGCCGGGTATGGTGACAATATTAAAGCCGGCGTGGCGATGAAAGTTGAAGAGGTCAATAAAGCCGGTGGGGTGAACGGCAAACAAATTGAAGCCGTTTACCTTGATGAACAGTGCGACCCGAAAGAAGCGGCCACTGTTTCCACCAAGATCGCCAACGATAAAGATTTGGCTGTTATTGTCGGCCACCTGTGCTCGTCGGCTCACTTGGCCGCGCTGCCCACGTATGTGCGTATCGGTGTTCCCGCCATTTCGCCGACGGCAACCAACGTCTCCATCAGCGACAAAAATAAAGATAAAAAAGGCCGCGTTTGGTCTTTCCGTAACGTCTACCGCGATGATTTTCAGGGTGGTTTTCTTGCTGAGTATATAGCCAAAGTACTTGGTCTCAAGAAAGTGGCCGTTTTCTACGAAAATAATGACTACGGTATCGGCCTCAAGACGGCCTTCGTGAATAAAGCCAAAGAAATTGGTCTCGATGTTGTTGGCGAAGAAGCCTATATGAAAGGTGCACAAGATTTCACTCCGCAGTTGACCAAACTGAAATCCATGGACCCACAGGCGTTGTTTATCGCTGGATATTACGCTGAAGGCGCACTTATCGCCGACCAGGCGAAAAAAATGGGACTCAATGTGCCCAAGTTTGGTGCTGAGGGTCTGGATAACGTCGACTACATCAAGCTTGCCGGTGATGCCGCCGAAGACACGTACATGACCACACCGTTCCTGGCTGAAACGGCTAGCGATAAGGGCAAAGCCTTCATTGAAGCGTTTAAAGCTCGTTACGATCGTGATGTCGACTACATGAGCGCCAACGCGTATGATGCTGCTGGTATCGTGATTGAAGCCATCAGCGAGGTTGGACCCGATCGGGCCAAAATTCGCGAATACCTGGCCGCTATGGATTCTCCGGAAAAAGCCTATGACGGCGTAACCGGTGTGACCTATTTCGACGCCAAAGGCGACAGCCAAAAACCGGCGTTTGTTAAGATGGTTAAAGGTGGCGCCTTTGTCCCTGCTGAAAAGCAAATGAAGTAGTTGCAGGCCAAGCTAAAAAAAACACGAGAAACAGGCTGGATTTTTCCAGCCTGTTTCATTATGTGGCCCCAACACCCTTTTTTTATCCTGAACAGACCAGCGGAGCTGGAGGCTTGCTTTGCTTGAACAACAACTCGTAAATGGATTGACGTTGGGCCTCATTTACGCCCTTATCGCTGTGGGATATACCATGGTGTATGGCGTCATCGAGCTGATTAACTTCGCCCATGGTGAAATTTACATGCTCGGTGCTTTTTTTTGTATGACCTTTATTACGATGTTCGGATTGCCCTTGTTTCCGGCAATCCTGCTGTCTATGGTCTGTTGTCTCGCCCTCGGCATCCTTATTGATATCGTCGCCTATCGTCCGTTACGGAAAGCACCACGGCTAGCCGCGCTTATTACGGCTATAGGCATGTCCATTTTTTTACAAAACCTGGCCATGGTGATCTGGGGAAGTCGTCCGACTCCTTTCCCTCGGTCTGCCGTACCTGCCATTTTCAGCGAAACCGCTTTTCAATTTTCAAATGTGAACATTAGCTGGATGCAGGTTTTTATCTATGTCGTGGCCATTTCCCTCATGATTGGCCTGTATCTTATTATTTCCAAAACCCGCATCGGAACGGCAATGCGTGCTCTGGCTCAAAATCAAGTGAGTGCGTCGCTTATGGGGATCAACGTGAATCGTGTCATTTCGTTCACGTTTGCTTTGGGCTCCTCCATGGGAGCGGTTGCCGGAGTGCTTGTCGCCATGTTTTATAACAGCATGTATCCAACCATGGGGTATACGGCTGGTGTCAAAGCATTTGCCGCGGCTGTTCTCGGGGGCATCGGCTCCGTACCGGGGGCGATGTTCGGCGGCATTGTTCTTGGGATCGCAGAGACACTCGGTGCCGGGTATATTTCTTCTCCATATCGCGATGGCGTGGCATACGCCGTGATGATCCTGGTCATCTTGTTTCGGCCGTCCGGTATTCTCGGTAAAGCCGTGGTGGATAAGGCCTAGCAAGGCATTTTTTTGCAACGAAACAACCCGGGATAAGAATTCTCATGAGCGAATCATTCAAATATCTCAAGTATATCATTCTGGCGGCCTTGCTGGCGTATCCGCTCATGCCGTTTAGTGACGTCTATGTCCTGCATGTCATGGTCCTGTGTATGATCTACATGGTACTGGCCATGGGGCTCAATATCGTCCCTGGCTTCTGTGGTCTGCTCGACCTGGGGTATGTTGGCTTCTATGGTATCGGCGCCTATACAGCCGGACTTCTGACCTTAAACTACGGTGTATCGTTCTGGGTTATCGTCCCCTTGGCAGCACTTAATGGCGCATTGTGGGGGGTATTACTCGGTGCTCCGACGCTGCGTCTCACCGGAGACTATTTTGCCATTGTGACGTTTGGCTTTTCCGAGTTGGTGGTCTTGTTTCTCACCAATGAGATTTGGTTGACCCGTGGTCCGCTGGGATTGCCCGGCATTGATCCCGTGGGTATCGACCTGACATTTATCGGGCAATATATTAACCCGGACTGGACTTGGTATTACGATTTTTACGGAGAAGAGCCATATTTCTATTTGGGCATTCTCATGGTCGCACTGGTCTATGTTGTCATGTTGCGTATGGAAGATTCTCGTCTTGGTCGGGCATGGTTCGCCATTCGCGAAGATCCACTGGCCGCGGCAAGCTCCGGTGTTAATATCCTGCTGTATAAAGTTATCGCCTTTGCGGTGTCAGCAGGGATTGGCGCCATTGCCGGTGCATTTTTCGCACGATGGACCATGTTCTTGTCGCCGGATATGTTCAAGTTCTGGGAATCATTTCTTGTCTTGTGTATGGTTGTTCTGGGTGGGCTTGGCAACATTAATGGTTCACTTATCGGTGCTGTCATTCTTATTTCTCTTGGAGAGGTCTTGCGTGTCGTGCTGCCAAAATTCGGTTTGCCAACAGAAACGCGGTTTTTGGCGTATGGTCTCATCATGATTCTTATTATGCGTTTCAGACCGAACGGTTTTTTCCCAAAAATTGCCACGAGCACGCTTCGCAACCAACACATTATCAATCTCAAAGCAAAACTGCGCGCAAGGGGAGTAAATTAAGATGGACTATCTCCTTCGCATAGATGGGCTCAGCAAACGCTTTGGCGGACTTATGGCCCTGAGCGATATATCGTTTGATGTCGTGCAAAATCGTATATCCGGTCTTATCGGCCCAAACGGAGCCGGCAAAACCACGATGTTCAATTGTATCGCCGGGATTTATAAGCCAAGTGAAGGACAAGTCCGTTGGGCCAACAATGGACGTGAAGTCGTCACCAATGGCTTTAAGCCTGAAAGAATGACCGCTTTGGGTGTCGCACGTACATTTCAAAATATTCGTCTTTTTTCTTCGCTCACAGTGCTCGATAATGTACGAATCGGCCGTCACTGCCGCACGAAGTCCAATTTCTTTGGTGCAGTTTTTCGCACCCAAAATCAGAAACGAGAAGAAGGGGAAATTATCGACGCCGCAATGGAGAGCCTTGATTTTGTCGGTCTTGGCAATAAAGCGCTGCATCAGTCGTCGAGCCTTTCCTATGGAGATCAACGTCGTCTTGAAATTGCTCGGGCGTTGGCAACCGATCCAAAGTTGTTGTTGCTTGATGAACCGGCTGCCGGCATGAATCCTCAAGAAACACAGTCGCTGGTCAATCTTGTTCATGCAATTATGGACAAAGGCGTGACCGTTGTTCTCATTGAACATGATATGAAGCTCGTTATGACACTATGTGAACATCTTGTTGTTTTGGACCATGGGACGAAAATCGCCGAAGGCGGTCCTACTGAAATCAGGGAGAACCCCCAGGTCATTGAAGCTTATCTCGGCAGGGGAGCCGCCAATGCTTGAAATCAATGCCATTGAAACGTACTACGGAAACATCCGAGCATTATCCGGTGTAAGCTTGCGTATCAACAAAGGTGAGATCGTGTGTCTCATCGGAGCCAATGGAGCAGGAAAGAGTACAACACTGATGAGTATCAGTGGCGTTACCCCTCCTAAAACAGGTTCTATTACGTTTAATGGCGAAGCCATTCAGTCGTGTTCCACAGAACGCATTGTTTCTATGGGGATTACACAGGTTCCCGAAGGACGAATGATTTTTCCGGTATTGACTGTCCGTGAAAATTTGATGATGGGCGCCTACTTACGAAAGGACAAAGAGGGTATAAAATCGGATGAAGAACGTATATACGGACTTTTCCCGGTTTTGGCCGAACGTCGCCGCCAGCATGGCGGAACGTTGTCCGGTGGTGAGCAACAAATGTTGGCTATTGGACGCGCGTTGATGGCGCGACCGTCATTGCTGTTGCTCGATGAGCCGTCATTGGGGTTGGCTCCTATTGTTGTTGAGAATATTTTTGAAATCATACAGCAGATCAACAAAGAAGGCGTGACAGTCATGCTTGTTGAGCAAAATGCCCAAATGGCATTACAGATTTCAAATAGAGGATACGTCCTCGAAACCGGTCATGTCGCTCTGGAAGGGCCCGCTGCCAATCTCTTGGAAGACCCCAAAGTGCGCTCCGCCTATCTTGGTGAAGACTCATAGCACTCCAGTGCGAGCCAATATCATTTGTAAGTGAATGTGACATAATGTACTCCGCTTGCAAGAAAAATGACGATGCTTTTTAGGACACGGCGATTGAATTAGTATATCGTCGACAAATTCACATGGAACAAAGCAGATTCGACCTCCTGAGCAACCAATGCTGGTTGTTTTCGGCACCGGATAAGCTGTTTTCCTTGAATGACCCAACAAACGTCAGCTCTTGAAGAAGGACGCCATGAAGAAAGTATATGGAGAAGGTCTCACTTTTGACGATGTTCTCCTGCGTCCGGCATATTCCGAAGTGACGCCGGACCTGGTTGACGTCAGCACTTGGCTGACCTCGAAAATTCGACTCAACATCCCGCTCTTGAGCGCGGCCATGGACACCGTTACGGAGTCTCAGATGGCTATTTCTATGGCCAGAACGGGAGGCGTCGGTGTTATCCACAAAAATTTGAGCATTGAGCGTCAACGGCTGGAAGTCGAAAAGGTCAAAAAGTCCGAAAGCGGTATGATCATTTCTCCGGTGACCGTGGAACCGGAAATGACTGTAGAGGATGCCCTCAAAGTCATGTCTGAATACCGTATCTCTGGCTTGCCGGTCGTGAAAAATGATCAGCTCGTCGGCATTGTCACCAACCGCGATGTCCGTTTTGTCAAGGATAGCGTGACGAAAGTCAGCGATGTCATGACCAAAGATCGACTCGTCACGGTTCCTGTGGGGACGACCCTTGATGAAGCCAAGCATCATCTCCACCAAAACCGTATCGAGAAGTTGTTGGTTGTTGATAGCAATAACAAATTGCGCGGCTTGATCACCATTAAAGACATTGAAAAAATTCGCAAATATCCCAATGCCTGCAAGGATGATCTTGGTCGACTTCGTGTCGGGGCAGCCATTGGTGTTGGCGGTGATCGTGATGAGCGTGCGCAGGCTCTTCTTGATTCTGGAGCTGATTTTCTTGTCCTCGACTCGGCGCATGGCCATTCAAAGAATATTCTTGAAGGTATTCAGGCGCTCAAGTCGATGTTTCCGAATAGTCAGATCGTGGCCGGAAATATCGGAACCTATGAAGGCGCTGAGGCTCTTGTGAAGGCTGGAGCCGACGCGGTGAAGGTCGGTATTGGACCTGGCTCTATTTGTACCACCCGTGTGGTTGCCGGGGCCGGTGTTCCGCAAATCACAGCTATTATGGAAGCGGTGAAAGCCTGCCGCGACACCGATGTGAAGGTTATTGCCGACGGTGGCATCAAGTTTTCCGGCGATGTCGTGAAAGCCATGGCTTCGGGTGCCGATTCCGTAATGATGGGTAGCCTGTTCGCCGGTACGGAGGAAAGCCCGGGAGAAACGATTCTCTATCAGGGACGGACATACAAAATCTATCGCGGTATGGGCTCTATTGATGCCATGCGTGAAGGTTCTTCCGACCGATATTTTCAGGACAAACAGAAAACCGACAAGCTTGTCCCCGAAGGGATCGTTGGTCGTGTTCCCTTCAAAGGGAAGGTCACCGACAGCATTTATCAGCTTATCGGTGGATTGCGTTCCGGTATGGGATATGTTGGAGCAAAGGACATCACGGCGTTACAAGAAGATAGTCAATTTATCCGCATCTCTTTGGCAGGACTCAAGGAAAGCCATGTCCATGATGTTATCATCACCAAGGAAGCGCCCAACTACCGCATTGATAACTATTAAGCCGGGAAAGGTCGTTTTATGATTACACCTGACAAAGTCATTATTCTCGACTTCGGTTCTCAGTATACGCAGCTTATCGCTCGTCGTATTCGTGAAACCGGTGTATATTCGGAAATTTTGCCCTGCACAGCTTCTTTAGAAGAAATCAAACAGTCTGGAGCAAAAGCCATCATCCTTTCGGGCGGACCTTCGAGTGTCACTGAGTCAGGCTCTCCGCGGCTTGACCCGGAACTGCTTGAACTCGGATTGCCTCTTTTGGGTATTTGCTACGGTATGCAGTTGATTGCCCATAATTTGTCAGGAGGGCGGGTCTCCGCTGCTCGTGACAGAGAATATGGTCGCGCTGAATTCGAGATTCTGGAAAAAAGTCTCCTCTTTGACGGTATTGATCCTAGCCGCACGCACACGGTCTGGATGTCGCATGGTGACAAAGTCATGTTACCTCCTGAAGGATTTACCGTCATTGGCCGAACAAAGAATGTCGACGTTGCGGCGATAGCAGATAGCTCTCGAAATATTTATGCTTTGCAATTCCATCCGGAAGTCGCTCATACAGAAGACGGTGGCGTGATTTTGCATAACTTCCTCTTCAAAATTGCGAACCTCAACGCCAACTGGAACATGTCTTCATTCGTAGGAAGCGAAATTGAAGCCATGAAGAAAAAGATCGGGGACAGCCATGTTGTCTGCGCCCTGTCCGGCGGTGTGGATTCCACCGTGGTCGCCGTCATGCTGCACAAAGCCATTGGCAAACGATGCCATTGTATCTTTGTGGACAATGGCTTGTTGCGCGCCAATGAAGGTGAAGAGGTTGTCGAATATTTACGTGAGCATTTCGATCTCAACCTTCGCTTTGTGAAAGCACGCGATCTTTTTCTGGGTCGTCTTGATGGTGTCGAGGATCCCGAAGAGAAGCGAAAGATCATCGGTCACACATTCATTGAAGTTTTCGAAAAAGAAGCGTCGGCTATTGAAGGCGTTGATTATCTCGCGCAAGGCACGCTGTATCCCGATGTCATCGAAAGCATTTCGTTCCGCGGACCATCGGCAATCATCAAAAGCCACCACAACGTCGGTGGGTTACCTGATGTCATGAAGCTGCAACTTGTTGAACCGTTACGTGAACTTTTCAAAGACGAAGTCCGGAAGGTCGCTTTGGAACTGGGCTTGCCTGATTTTGTTATTTGGCGGCATCCGTTCCCTGGTCCGGGATTGGCAATTCGTATCATTGGTGAAATCACCGAAGAACGTCTGGAAATTCTGCGGCGAGCTGATAAAATCGTTCAAAGCGAGCTTCATGCAACGGATTGGTACCGCAAGGTTTGGCAAGGATTTGCCGTGTTGCTGCCGCTCAAGACGGTCGGTGTTATGGGAGACGACAGAACCTACGAACACGTCATTGCTTTACGCATCGTTGACAGTCTCGATGCCATGACGGCTGATTGGTCGCGCGTTCCTTCCGAAATTCTGGCCAATATATCCAATCGAATCATCAACGAGGTAAAAGGCGTCAACCGTGTCGTTTACGACATTTCGTCCAAGCCCCCAAGCACGATTGAATGGGAATAGGACTTTCCTGACGCACGTTTTCTAAGCGGGGACACGTATGTTCAATATCGGTTCCACCGAGCTTATGGTGATTATTGTTGTGGCGCTCATTTTCATCGGTCCATCGAAATTGCCCGAACTTATGCGAACTTTTGGGAAGGGGATGGCCGAGTTTCGACGCATGAGTTCCGACGTTAAACATACATTTGAAGCCGAGGTCGAACGGGCTGAACAGAAAAAACGCCAGGAAGAGGCGAAAAAGGAATTATTTCCGGAAGACGATGAAAAGGCCGCTGTGAACACGACGGCGGCCGAGTCGGAAATGAATTCCGTGGATGCCAAAACCGAAGCGGAAAAGCAGAGCGTTGAAGCATCTGCAGAAAACAAAACTCCCGAGACGCCGATCTCCGAGACAGCAACAAAGGCGTAAGATATGACAGAGCATCAGGGCGACACGTCTGTACGGTCTGCCGTGGTGGAGCGCAAGACGGCGGAGACCGATATTCGTCTTGAACTCACACTTGACGGTACAGGGAAAACCGATGTTAAGACTGGCTTCGGTTTTGCCGATCATATGCTGACTTTGCTCGGGTACTGGGCCGAGTTCGATCTTGTCATTGCATGCAATGGCGATATGTATATTGATGCCCACCATTCCATTGAAGATGTCGGTTTGTGCCTGGGAGAGGCGTTTGCCCGTGCTCTTGGAAACAAAGCAGGCATTGAACGCGTGGCCGATGCCCGCGTTCCTATGGATGAGGCTTTAACATCGGTTGTTTTGGATCTTTCCGGTCGTCCTTATGTGGTCTATCAGGGAGATGATGTCTTGCCACCTGTCATTGCAGGAGAGGAAAAGGACCTCTGGCGTGAGTTTTTCAAGTCCTTTGCCTACAAAGGCGGGTTCAATCTGCACATTCATTTGGAATATGGCCAAAACGGTCATCATATGCTCGAAGCGGCCTTCAAGGCATTGGGCCTGGCCCTTCGTCGTGCCATTTCGCGGCGACGGCGGGGTGTTCCCAGCACCAAAGGGAGTCTGGACACATGAAATCGCACCATCGCGGAGTTGTCTGGTCAATCGTTGTCGTATGTCTCATTTTCGGAATTGTTGGTTGTAAACGCCGTCAGCAAAATTCTCCGACTGAAAATGAATCCGCCGTATCGCAATTTACGTTTGGGGTAGCTCCCTTTACCGTGGCGACTTCCAATGAAGATCTTTTGGCCGGCACCATGCCGAGTCAGATTTTCCCCGTGGATCCCAAGTTGTTACCGCAACTTGATGACGCTATGCAGACCCGTATGGCAGCCACGAAGAAACATACGATTTCAGAGCTGACCATGGTGAAATGCCTTGCGGCAACACCGGCACCTACGACCCGACTCAAACAGGCTCTTCGTGACTACTATGCGCATGTGGGGCAATGTGCCTCCGTGGACTATGTCATTGTGCCACAGATTCTTTCAGCCCGAGAGCGGGTCGGTTCACCGATAGGAGCGTCTGTACCGGCATACATCGCACTGAATATGTATGTCGTGGATGTGAACACTGGTGACCTCGTCAAATATGTCCATTTTGAAGAAGAACAACAGGCCCTGGCGGATGATATTTTGAAAGCAGGGGCTTTTTTTGAACGCGGCGGAAAATGGCTGACCGCTTCGGAATTAGCTTCGTTTGGCATCCAAAAGGGATTAAAGGAGCTTGGCCTGTGATTTTGTTTCCCGCTGTCGACATTAAAGACGGACAATGCGTTCGGCTTAAGCAAGGGCTCGCCGACCAAGTGACTGTATTCTCCAAAGACCCTGGATCGATGGCTGAACATTGGCAATCACTTGGTGCTCAATATCTGCATATTGTCGATTTGGACGGGGCATTTAGCGGCAAGCCCAAGAACTTTGATCTTATCAAAGCCATTTGTGAAAAATTGAGCATCCCGGTTCAGCTGGGCGGAGGGATTCGCGATATCGATACGGCAAAAGCCTATATTGATGCCGGGGTGACTCGTCTGCTGATTGGAACGATGGCACTGGAAGATGAAGAGAGCTTTGGCCGTTTGGCGGAAGCGCTTCCCGGTAAAGTCGGGGTTTCATTAGATGCCGTAGACGGAAAGCTCAAAACCAAAGGCTGGGTTGCCGATTCCGGTTTGACCGTTGACGATGTCGTCCCCAGACTTGTTCGTCAGGGATCGGCCTTTTTTGTTTACACAGATATTTCACGCGATGGTATGCAATCCGGCGTTAATATTGCCGCCATGGAGCATCTGCTTTCATTGACCGACAAGCCTGTGTTGGCTGCCGGCGGCGTGGCTGTGCTTGATGACCTTAAAAATTTGTACCCGTTGTTTGCAAAAGGTCTGGAAGGGGTTATAACAGGACGAGCTATTTATGAAGGCACCCTTGATTTCGAGGAAGCCGTAACTTGGCTTGCCGAACGAGCTTAAATCCAGACTGAAGGAGTTGGAGAATGAAGACGGTTGCAGTTAAAGGTATGTCGTGTGAACATTGTGTAAAATCGGTTACTGAGGCGCTTTCCAAAATTGACGGACTCAAAAATGTTTCGGTCAATCTTGAATTGGGCCAAGCGAGCTACGAAGAAGAAAAGCCAGTGGCTGATGATGTTATCAAACTGGCTATTAGTGATATCGGATTTGTACCGGGAAAAATCGACTAAATTTTTAGCGTGATTCTTCTCGCTTACTTCAGGGCGAAAGCACTTAGGTGTTTTCGCCCTGTGTTGTTTCGTGAAGAGAAGATGTCGGCGGGATGAATGGCTCGGCTTGCTCGCCGCCTGGGAATGATTCGACATATAATGTTCGGCTTGGAAAGGCGAAGTCCGATCCCGAGGAATGAACAATATCCATTATGGCGTACGCAAGTTCCTCCTTGATGCGCAGCCATTCGCCCCACTGTGTTGTTTTCGTGAAACAATAGAGCATAACATTGATCGAAGACTCTCCGAAGTTGTCGATATGCACAAACAACGGTGCGTCCGGTGGTAACGCAAAAATGTCAGGCTGTTCTGTAATATACGACTTGATCTGGTTACAAACCGTCCGGAGTTGGTCCACTTTGGTTGCGTACACCAAGCCAATCGTCCAGTAGATGCGTCGATAGTTCATTTTGGAAAAATTGATGGCCGCTTTATCGGAAAGATCAGTATTCGGGACATAAACAGGTGCTTTATCAAACCGTCGGACTCGAGTTGAACGAAACCCGATGTTTTCCACTGTTCCCTCGACGATTCCATCAACGCGTATCCAATCACCTGGATTGAATCGTTTTTCTGAAATGATAATGATTCCCGCGATAAGGTTCTGAAAGAGATCTTTTGCGCCAAGGCCCACTGCGACACTGAAGAGACCCAAACCAGCGAGCACGGGACCAATGGATATTCCCCAGATTTCAAGGAGTGTTGCAAGCCAAATTGTAAGCACAATGGCACGGATTGTTTTGAATAACCAACGAGCCATTGTGGCTGAGAGACGATGCTCAACGTCTTTCGCAATATTGGTGGCTATGGGTTGAAGCAGATTGAATACGCTCCAAAAGAGCACAATGATAAGGAGGGAATGACAGATCTTTTGGATAAGCAGATCAAGCATTCCTGAGAGAGACAAGTACTGCGTTGCAACGAAAAAGCCGATGACAACCGGCAAGAAGCTGAGTGGGGCTTCGAGGGCCGTAATAAGATGATCGTCAATTGTCGTGATTGTTATACGGCTTATGCGATGTGCCCGACGAATAATGAAACGGGATATCCGTGATCGGAAGAAGATAAAAAGACTAAAGAGAAAGAGGGCTCCAATAATTTTGCCAAAACTAATACCGAAGAGCCCGGCATTCCAGATTGTTTCAATGATTTTTATATACGTATCGATGTCTTGGTGCAACGGTTCGAGCATCGAACGTATTTTGAGGAGAATTTGCTGTTCCATAAGAGAAATGGATTAAGCGTGCCGGTTATTTCGACAAGGTTAAAATGACTTTTTTTGAACCTCTCGATATGGCCAGCGCAAATGCATCGGCGAAAGAATCCAAGGGATAGGTTGCTTCGACAAGTTCCGACGTATCAATGAGATTTTCTTTCAAGTAGTGCAAGGCGAGTTCAAATCGGCCGCACCGTGATCCAATAATCTCTATTTCGTCGACGACAATTTTTGCCAAGTTGAGGCTTCCAGATTCCGCTGATGTCGTCTTGAGAACAAGTTTTCCTTCTGGACGGAGCAGATTAAGCGCGTAATGCACGCCGTCTGGTCGGCCAGTGGCCTCAATGACGATATCGCATGGTCCGATTTCTTCGGGGATGCGTCTATCAAGGTCGGACAAAGAGGCAATGCGACGTGTCCTCACGTTTTGATTGGCGGCAATTTGGAGATTACTGCTGTGTTTGCCGATAAGAATGATTTCCGGGCAAAAATGTCGAAGACTACAAGCGATAAGGATACCAAGCTTGCCGTCTCCTAAAACTGCAACTCGGTCATGCGCCTGAAGATGGACTTGTTGGCTTATTTCCAAGGCTGCAGCCAGTGGCTCGACAAAAACCGCTTTCGTTGTTGGGATAGACCCGTCGACAACATGGAGATTCTCTCTGGGGAGACGGATATATTCCGCAAATGCTCCTTGTCTATTGGCAATACCAATAACCGTCCGGTTCGGGCAATGCCGGGGATCGTCTTGGTTACACCAGGAGCAATCTCCACACCCGACATTAATGTCGGCGACAACACGTTTGCCGACAAGGTCCGGGTCTGGGGCCTCTTCGACAACGCCGACGAATTCATGCCCAGGGATACCGCTAAAATTCATATATCCTTGGAGAAGTTCGACATCGGTATTACATATGCCAGCGCACAAGACCCGAACGAGAACTTCTCCATCCTCGCTGTTTGGCATGGGGACATCTTCAATACTAAATGTTTTGTCTTTATAAATAATGGCTTTCATGTGGGGCTCCCTTGGGTGAAAATATATGGGATAGATGAATAAAAACGCTAAACCATTGACGACAACTTGACAATATGTCTGTCTGCAACGAGTCTTTCTCATAACATTTCGATCGACTTTGTCGTCGGTCGAGTCGCATAGGTATACAACATGGACACCGATTTGCAATCCGAACGCGTTGAGGAGCGTATTGTTCCTGATGGAACACCAGAGCTTCGTTGCGATATTTGGTTAGCGTCTCAACTTGAAGAGCGTGCTATCACACGGGCTAAAGTCCAGGATATGATTAAGTCGGGGTTGGTACAGGTTAACGGCCACGTCTGGCGAAAGCCATCGATGAAAATTTTCTCGGGAGCATGCGTCCGTTTTGAACTCCCCGAGTCGACGTGTGGTCTCATACCACAACGTGGTGAACTCTGTGTGCTTTATGAAGACGATGATATGATCGTTGTGAATAAGCCACCAAACCTCACGGTCCATCCTGCTCCGAGCTGTCCTCATGGAACGTTGGCCCACCGTCTGATAGAGCGCTATCCTGGTTTAATGGACTTGGATTCTGTCCGTCCCGGTATTGTGCACCGGCTTGATAAAGACACCTCGGGGCTTATCGCCGTTGCCTTGAATGAACCAGCACGTTTGACTCTCAGTACGGCTTTTGCGGAGAGAACAGTTTCCAAAACCTATCTTGCTCTTGTTGTTGGCAGGCCAGAAAGGGAGAACGGTGTCATTAACGTCCCCTTAGGTCGTGATCCAGACATTAAAACGCGCATGGCTGTAGTTAAAAAGGGGGGACGCGATGCGCTGACACGATATCGTGTTGTATGGTCGGACCCGGAAAAGCGTGTCTCACTCCTTGAAGTCGTCATTGAAACCGGACGAACGCATCAGATTCGAGTCCACCTTGATCATATTGGGCATCCCATTGTGGGGGATGCGGTGTACGGTCGTTCAAAACTGACGGCTTTTATGAGCAGCCTTGGGAGTATGGCCCGACTGTTTCCGCGGCAAATGCTGCATGCCTGGCGTCTTTGTGTGCCGCATCCCACGACCGGCGAAGTCATGGAGTTTACCGCGGCGTTACCCAAGGATTTTGCCAGGTTGCCGCTTGTCTTTGCTCGTTCCCGACAACGGATCGTCGTCGTCGGCCCTGCAGGCTGTGGAAAATCCGCTTTTTTGTCATGCATTGAAAAGCGCGGGTGGCCTGTATTTAATTCCGATAAGGTTGTTGCTGAGACCTATGGCCCGGACGGGGACGGCACATATCTTCTCAAACAGCGTTATGGTTCACGTTTTGTCAATGCTGACGGGGTTGATAAAAAGACACTGTTATCGGCACTTCTTGAAGACGATAATCTCAGGCGTGAAATAATGCATATGATTCATCCGCTGGTGGATGTTCGTTTGGAGGACTTTTGGCGTCAGACACAAACTCGTCGTGCAGGATTTGCTGAGATTCCCTTATTCTTTGAAATTGGCTGGCATAACAAAGATAAAGCCGATGTCGTTGTAGGGGTTTTTTGTTCTTCCGCACAACGGGCACATCGCTTGGCCGAACGGCAATGGAATGCGAGAACGGCAGCAACGGTGGATTCCTGGCAGTGGAATCCGGAGAAAAAGAGAAACTTGTGTCATGAAACCATTGATAACGATGGTGATCTCAAGCAGCTTGATGACGATGTGCAAAATCTTCTGTCATCTTTGCGTCATCGACGAATATCGGCTGTATTCCAATTGATTCAGCATTTTCGTTCTACCGGATATTTGGGCGTAGAGTCCGGTATCGCCCGTGTGATGATCGGAGAATGACGTCGTGATTCCATTGAAGGCGAATATTCCACGACATACACCAGCGCTTGTCACCTGGGTGATATTTCTTGGAAATGTGCTTGTGTTTTTTTGGCAACTTCGGCTTCCGACAGCCTATCAAACGGCGCTTATCTATCATTATGGCCTTGTTCCTGCCCGGTTGAGCGATCGAACGTGGGCCATAATGAGTGGTTATACCTCTTCAGGAGTAGAGACGTTTTTTACCTACATGTTTTTGCATGGCAGTATATGGCACTTTGCTTTGAATATGTGGGTGTTGTGGATTTTTGCACGCAATATTGAAGACGTGCTTGGTCATACACGGTTTGCTCTGTTTTATCTTGGAACCGGCATTGCCGCTTCGATTTTGCATTTTATTGTTGATCCACTTTCCACCTCACCAATTATTGGAGCCTCCGGGGCGATTGCCGGCGTAATGGGGGCGTATATGCGACTTTTTCCTCATGCAAGGGTTGTCACACTCATACCAATATTTATCTTTCCTTGGATAGTAGAAGTCCCGGCGTTGCTGTTTCTTGGAATCTGGTTTTTTATTCAAATTGCATCGGGATTTGCGGAGTGGGCCTCAACCGGACAATCCGGAGGAGGCGTGGCATGGTGGGCGCATGTGGGAGGATTTGCTGCGGGGTGGCTTTTGATATTTGTCTTTTCCCGTGGTCGCCCTTGTCGGTATTGTTATATTGCTGACAGAAAACACTATGAGAAGACCACTTGACACAGGTCAGACTCTAAGGGAATTCCGTATAGACATCCGTCTGTAGGTTGCTTATGAATTTTGTCCTTCGAACGGAATTTGAGCGATTGAAAAATGATCGCTAGAGTATAACATGTTACAAAAAAGGCGCGAAAATGCTTGTAATCGAAGATCTTCACGTCAAGATCGGCGAACGGGAAGTGCTCTCGGGCATCAATCTCAAGATCGCAGAGAGCGAAACGTTTATCCTGTTCGGTCCCAATGGCTCGGGAAAAACGACGTTGCTCATGACGCTTATGGGTTTTGGCAACTACGAAATCACCAAGGGACGCATTATGTTCCGTGGAACGGATATTACGCACGCGCCCATGTACGAACGGGCTCGGCTCGGTATTGGCATGTCCTTCCAGCGTCCTCCAACTATTCATGGCTTGAAGACCCGGCATCTTGTCCAACTCTGCGCCCGTGGTCGCAATATCGATGTTGATACGCTTGCTGAGCAAGTTAATATGCAATCCTTTCTGGAACGCGATATTAACTCCGGTTTTTCCGGTGGTGAAATCAAACGGTCCGAATTGCTTCAGCTGCGTGCACAAGACCCCTACCTTTTGTTGTTCGACGAACCAGAATCCGGTGTCGACCTCGAAAACATGAAACTTGTCGGGAGTGTTGTTCGTGAAATGCTCCGCGGTGATACGACTCCCCAACCGGACAAGAGCATGAAAGAGATCACTGCCACCAAACAGACATCGGGACTGATTATTACCCATACCGGTTATATTCTGGAATATGTCAACGCCGACCGGGCGCAGGTGCTCTACAATGGTCATTTGTGTTGCGAGTCCAGACCTCGTGATATTTTGGACCACGTTAGCAAGTACGGTTATCAGGAATGCGTCCGCTGCCTGCAATAGGCGGATTTGAAAGTAAGGGAGAGCACCATGAACACCATCGATTTGAAACAATTCGATTTTGAAAGCCAGGCACAAGAGGTTATCGACGACCTGAGCACCATTAGCGAAGACGATAAGCAACAACTCTTGATGTCCGGCATCGATGTGGACGAAGCCCAGCGTAGCGGGACGTTTTTGCTTTTTGACCATAAGAATGTCCATTGCCGGACAACCCATGCCGGCGTCGAAATGATGGATATCAAAGACGCTCTGAAAAAATATGATGGTCTTCCTGATTACTATTGGAAGCTTGTTGACAAAGATAAAGATGAGTACACCCGCGCCACGAGCGAAAATCTGCATGGCGGCTATTTTATCCGCACGGAAAAAGGCGCGAAAATCACGGAACCCATTCAGTCCTGCTTATTCCTGAAAGGAAATAAGATCGGTCAGAATGTCCACAACATCGTTATCGTGGAAGAAGACTCCGAGCTGCATATCATCACGGGATGCTCGGTTTCGCATGGGGCTGAAGGCGGCGCACACCTTGGAATTTCCGAATTCTACGTGAAGAAGAACGCAAAGCTCACCTTCACCATGGTGCACAATTGGTCGGAAAGCATGGTTGTACGCCCCCGTACGGCCGGGGTGGTTGAGGAAGGCGGTGTTTTTCTCAACAACTATGTTCTGCTGAAACCAGTCAAGGACCTGCAGGCGTATCCCCGCATCGATCTGAACGGCCGCGGTGCCGTTGCACGGTTCAACTCGGTTATTGTGGCTCCTGAAGGTTCGGTGATCGATACCGGAAGCCGTATTGAACTTAATGCGCCCGAGACCAAAGGTGAAATGATTGCCCGCACCATTACCACGGGCGGCAAAATCATTGCGCGCGGCTATATTGGCGGAAACAGCGTTCCGGCACGTGGTCACCTCGAGTGCCGTGGGCTTATTCTTGGTGGTGGTTCCATCCATGCTGTGCCTGAGCTGATGGCGACGATCGACGGAGTAGAACTGTCTCACGAAGCTGCTGTGGGCAAAATTGCACAGGAAGAAATCGAATATCTCATGGCCAGAGGCATGGACGAAGACGAAGCTACGTCGACCATTGTCCGCGGATTTTTAAATGTGGATATTATGGGGTTGCCCAAGAAGCTCCAAGATTCCATTGAAAGAACGATACAAGAAACCGAAAAGGATATGTTCTAATCGGTTTCTGGCATGTCTTTTCAGGCCGAGAAGGATCCGTTCCTCTCGGCCTTTTTTTCGTCACATACGAGTTGCTATCGTCTTCTCTTGGATCGCCATTGGCGCCAGAGTTTCCACGGTCGCAACCAAGGCAGTATGACGACAATAAGAAGCAGGATGAGATAGATCAGTTCGAGCCAACCGGCCGAAGTGAGTTCTGTAGTAAAGTTCACGGAAGCACATCCATACCCGTATTACGGAAAGTGTTTTTTTGTGAATCAAGAATATTACCAAACAGATGGCAATCTGTAATGTCTTGAGGAGGAATAAAAGACATGCCCGGATATAGAACCCATATTTTCGGAGCATTGGTTGCTGGGGCAGCCGTTTTGGCCGGCTTGTACTGGTTGGGACGATCCATGCCGAGCATAGAAATGTGTCTTTTTTTGGCCGTTCTTGTTGTGCTGGGAGGACTATTTCCCGATGTGGATACGGACTCCAAGGGACAGAATCTCTTTTATCTCGCTTTGGTCGGATTGGATCTATATCTTATTTTTAACAAACAATATCGTTATGCCGCATTGCTTGGTTTTTGTGCATTGCTGCCGGCTTTAGGGCCACACCGAGGATGGACGCACACGCTATGGGCCATGGCTCTTGTTCCGCTTCCGGTATTACTTGTTCCTACATTTTTTTATGGAATTCCATGGCAATCCATGTTGCCATACTATCTTGCCGTTGTTCTAGGATATTTCTCCCATTTGGCGTTGGATCGTAAATTCTGGTAAATCTTTATGAAATCAAATTGTTAGCCAAGCGCCATGACAACGGTTTGGCTCGGGACAATATAATCTCCCTCGATATTGGGCATGCCTTCTCCGTTTTGGCCGGTCATGGTTGCTCCCATTGGTAATGCCGGTCCGCCTTCAAAGATCACATCGTCTGCGCCAAGTAAAAATTCGGTGGGACCAATAAAAATGCCAGACATAATTCCACCATTTACCCCGCCATCGTCGCCTTGGCTGAGCATAATTTGTGATTCCTGCATGAGCGCTGGCATCCCGAGAACGTTCACCGTGTCGGCGCATGTCGCCGGATCGGCCATCTCACCCATTGACATATTGGGGTAAGGGATAGGAATTGGACCGACAGGAGTCGGTGTCAGGCAGACATCGGGAAATGCCATACACATGCCGTTCATCATCGTCAGCGCAAACATGACTCCTCCTTCTGGTAGAGCATTATTATCCTAAGTGAACTTCTTCACCGTCAATCGTGACGGTTTCCTCAGCATTGAGACTCGCTTTACGTCCCCGCATAAACAATGATCCATCCACCAAGCAACGGAATCGTCCCAAACAGGCCTGCTCAAGCTCTTCGACATAACGGTAGCTGCATTTCGATCGCGCCACGACACGATCACAGACGGAGTCGAGGCTTTCCGCAATCACTTCGGCAATACCAACACCGGCATGCAGTATTGAGGAAAACAATGAAAAAGTCCTGGTGCGCATAACGGTTTCATCGGCATCAAGGTGTGTGGAACGACCTGCTAATTGCAACGTGTCATTGGCCTGAATAGCAACATGCTCAGCGTCAATATCGAAACGATTGCCAGGGGCGCTGACAGAAACTCCGTCCGGAAAAGCAATTTTCGAGGGGGTTGCGTTGGGCCGCATCAATATCGCCAGAATAAACAGATGCCCCACTTCATCTTTGCCACAGAGGACGGTGTCTCCCGTTTCTGGTTCAATGAGGCAGCTTACTGCTTTGTGAGCTTGATACACACCATGTGTGGAACGGAGTGTATAGATGGCATCAATCCGTCCTTCAATACGGCCGGTCAGCATGCCAGTCGAATCATTGAGAGAAAGGTGCGAAGCGTGATCATACATAGGGCGTCTCCATTAGCGAGATGAAACCTGAACCGGAACAAACGCTTCAGCCTGCGCTCGGATCGGGTCTGTGGGTAAAACCGTGGTCATGGACGCGTCTCGTACCGTGGCGCGATGTACGTCAACAGCATGCAAATTGGTATATTCAAGTTTGGTCCGGGCAAGGAGTGCTTCGGTGATATCGGCATGCGAAAGGTCGCAATACGACAGAGTCGTATCGGAAAAATTGGCCGCATGGAGGAATGCTTTTTTGAAGATACATTTTTCCAAGATCGCGCGAGAGAAGTCGGTACGATCAACATGGGCCGCGTTGAAAAAACAGGCGGTGAGATGCGCATCGGTCCAAAGCGTTTTCGAGGCGTGGGCTTCACCGAATTGACAGGACGTAAGCTGGCTTTCCATAAAGTAAGCTTTTTCGAGCTGTGCTTTAAGGAAAAACACCTGATTTAAACGCATACCACGAAAATCTCCATCATGTGCGATGGCTTCGTTGAGTTTGGCTTGGTTCAATATGCATCCCTGAAAATGAAGCCCCGTCAAGTTTGCCCGAGTAAGATTGGCCCCGCTCAAATCGGTGGTCCCCAAAACCATTCGTTGCATATCAACCCCGGTGAAGTCCGCACGGTGAAATACTGTTTCATGGCATTGAAGCCCGTCCACGATGGCACCGCGCATGCTAAGACGCTGGGTTTGCGCTTTCTGGAAATTGGCTCCTGTCAGATTGGATGCGCTGAAGTCACATCTCGTGAGCGTGGATTGAGAAAACACAGCTTGCTGGCAATCATTACCGGAAAAGTCTCCATCTTCGACATGACAGCCAGCCCAGTTTGTTGATTCGAGTTTCGTGGTGTGAAAGAGCGACTTCGTTATTGTGGCTTCCGTAATTTGTGCACCCGTCAAATCTACACCGATAAACGATGTTTTATGGAGAATCGTAGCTGAGAGGTTGCATGCAGTCATCCGGCAGCGTTCAAAAATAACCTTGCTCAAATCGAGATGCGAAAGGTCCATCCCTGAAAGGTCTAGCTCAACAAGAGCCCGATTGCTGGCAAGCGCATGAACAAAATCGTCACGGTTCATGATTTTCCCCAATCGGCTAAGAGTGTTTGATGGAGGTTGGTGCCATCAAAGCGTGTGTTATCGACGACGACTTTATACACATCGGCTCCATAGAGGTTGGCTTGACGGAGGTCGGCACGCTGAAGACTGGCCTTGCGTAATCGTGCATGCATCGCATTCATGCCTGTGAGATTCGCGTGGTCAAGGTTGGCTTTGGTAAATACAATGTTCGGGGCATTGCTGGCTGCAAACGATGCTCCGTCGAGATGGGCTCCCTGAAAGCTGGTCCGGAGAAGACGCGCCTTGCTGAAGTCTGCTTTCGGGAGCTTTGCAAATCGCATGGACATCCTGGGGAGGTCACTGTCGGTAAAAATAGCGTTAATAAGTTCCGTGTTCCGGTTGCCGCGAACATGTTCTAAAGACGTCTTTACCAAACTGATACCGTTGGCTTGAGCTCCGAAAAACAATACTTTTGACCCCGTGGCGCCGTCGAAGACAGCGTTATCGAGTTTAGCAGAGCTGAAGTCGGTTGTTGCCATGACAGATTTATCAAATCGCGTTCCCACCGCATGGACACCCGTCATTTGTGTGGTCTTGAGATGGGTTTCCGTCAAATCGGCTGCATCAAGTATTGCCTGTTCAAAGCAAGCTTGATCCAAAATAGACTGTTTCAGCACGGCATTGGTTGCATTCGCTTGGCTAAAATCCGCTTTGGTTGCATTGACTTGAAGAAGTGATGCATTTTGAAACTGAGAACGGATGCCTTGAAAACCACGGAGATCGGCGGAGTCCATTCGTGCCTGGTTGAATGAGGCATCGGTTGCATCGAATTGTTGAGCTGAAATTCTATCGAGTTGCGCCTGATCGAAACATGCATGCAGCGCGGTAGCCTTGTCGAAGCGAGCAGCACTGCATCGTGCGTTGACAAACGTTGCCCCATCAAGACGGGCTCCGGTTAAATCGGCTGCACTGAGATCAGCTCCGGAAAAGTTTGTTCCTCGGAGATCGGCACCGCAAAAGAGAATCCCGGAAAGGGAAAGGCCGCTGTAATCCATTCCTCGACAGTCCGTGTTTGCGAAAGACCGACCTGCTGCATGACCGTCGGTGATGTCTTGACGACTCAAGCCGGGAGCCGATGACCAGAGCGGTTTCTCTGAAGGGACGTCTTCTTTTCGAGGGAGCTGTGTTTCCGGTTGTGCTGGAGGCGTTTGTGGATGTTCTGACTTCGGGAGTCTCTCACGGCGCTCCTGTACTTTTGCTAAGTAGACATCGGGAGATGTCGGGGAATCATCGAGTGATTCGGTCCAACATAAAATCCAGCCGAGATTCGATGCTTCTTCATCCGCAACAGTGAAAACAGCACGATAGAACAGCATACCTATGCCGACATCGGGAAACAACCACACCGTGTCCAAGTTTGTAGGAGGTTCTTGCGCGTTGTCATCGGCAAGTGACTCGCCGGAGAGACAGCGAACACGGATCTTGGGTAAATGTGTCTCAATACAAGTATCTTGCGGGTGCATATTGAAGAGGGCAATGGATTCATCTCCCTTCCAATAGCCATTGATACGTTGATCGTCGGGGGCGCAATTGAAGAAGCGCCAGTTGAGGTCAGAAGGAAAACCCGGCCAATCCCTCCTTTTCCAGTTTTGGTCATACGTTCCGGCAAGTTGGCGACGTTGTGACCAATGGGGGGGGATCGGCCCCAAACCTACCGGCTGAGGTCGGTCGTTGATGGAGCCGATGAGGTGGTTGGGATGTTCAATATTGGGAAGAGAGATAGCAGTTGATCGCTTCTGAGGAGAGGGATCAAGAAATCCTTTCCCGATAGGATTGGAATCGTAGCCCGGTCCACCGAAGGCATTGGCCCATGTGATAGGCATTGATTGAAATGGTGTGGGAACAGGAAGCCGCGCGTTTGTTTTGCGGCTTTGCCATGAGCGATCGCCGAAAACATAAAGGTGCTTGTTCTGCGGACCGACGGTAACAGCGACTTCCAACGCTTCGACTGGAGTGTTTTGTGATGCCCAGCATGTGCCGGCGACAAGAAATTCACCGCGTCCTTTCGGCATGCCTGCGTCGAGACCGCCGATCTGTTCAGCAAGAGGAGCCAGTTGTTTCCAAGCGTGTGCTGCTTTTATTGTTTGGGAGGGGGATGTAAGCGTGAACGCAAGTTGTGCAGTCACGCAAAGACGATGATTTCCCTGCCATGTGAATGGTTTGCGCGAAATAACAAGTTCCGGTGGTCGAAGCAGTTTCACAATATACCCTCAGATTGTTGTTATGCTCCTTCAAATTCGCCAAGAACGGTGCAATCGCCTTCTATGGTGCAATCGCCTTCTATCGACGCTGCACCTTCAATATTGCAATCTCCATTGATAAACGTTTCTTCGTTTATGGTTGTTATTCCATCGATTGTCACGGTCGTGTTCGCGACGACGGCTCCTTCAAAGGTGGATGTCCCCGTAACATTCAGCATTCCGTCAATTTTAACATCACCGTTGAGTGTGATGGAAGGCGCTGTAATAGTAAGTTTCGGCGTGACGAGTGTCACCTCCGTTGCATTCATTTTCATGGTGGTATCCGGCGCTTCCGCTTGCATATGCAGAAGAGTCGGTTTCATGACAATAAACGTTGGTGCTGGCGGTTGGTCTGTTGCTTCGATTTCCGCGACGCTGGAACTCGTCATACCGGCGACCACGCCGCCAAGTACGCCCGCTCCCATAACGGCTCCGGTTGCAACACCGGCAAGAGACTCGGAGCTCACTCCAAGACCAGCGCCAATGACGGCACCTGCCGCCGCCGAAGTTTTGAATGCCTGATCTTGGAATTCGGTTGAGGGTTCAGTAATACCCGCTGTCAAAACAAATAAGCTTTCCGCATTATATATTTTTTGCTTGTGTTGACTCATCGATACGAGGTCGCCTTTCTCATATTTGATGCCTTTTTGGTATTCGATTTTTGTTCCCAAAAACGCACCAAAATCGGTGCCGACGGTGAGGTCCGCAGCGACACCTAAGACGGTCTTGTTGTGAAAACCTCCCACAATGGTTTCTTCGCCGCCTAGCGTCAGGCTTGTGGAGTTGCCGCCAACCTCCACTTTGTACGATTCTTTGAAGATTCCGTTGTATGATCCCTCCGTACTGAATGCGAAACCATCGACATTGGTGTGGGAGTCTTCGTCATCGTCATCGCCTGTCGTGGCCGTGGTTGCGGCTGGTGGATCATTGGGCGCCCCCATGCGAAACCACGAACTTTGGGTCGGAGACGAAAGCAAAATGCGTTGTTGACCTTCCAGATCCTGCATGTGGAAGCGGTTATTCCCGCCGCTGGTCAATTCGATGTGTGTTTGATTCGTGTTTGTGACCGGACTTTGTGTCTCAACGTTGGGCACGGCACCGGCGATAATGGGGCGATCGGGGTCGCCGTCGATGAATGTCAGCAGCACTTCGGTACCTTTATGGAGTGGAGCATGAAACCCCATACCGCCTGATCCAGCGTACGGCTGCATCATACGAATCCAGTAGGTAGCGTGACCGTCATGGCGTCCTGAAAGGTCCAACGGCAGGATCACTTTATATCGGCCTTGGTCATCAAGTTCGGCATATTTCCCGTTGCCCTCGGCATCGATTTTGGCGTTCATCGTTCCGTGGAATCGGGCACGTGTGGTTTTGCGCTCAGGTCGATACTGAACCTTGGCCGGGATACACGTGAATTGATTGGAGTAATCCATGCGGACATGATCTTTGGATATATCGAGACCAAGTCCGGATTGAAGATATGCTTCTTGATGTCCTTCATGAGTAATGCTGGTAATGAGATAGGTGCTATTGAATGTCGTTTTGGGATGACGGTGAAGAGAGAAGAGGTATCCCGCACGAAACGAAGGAACCATGCTTTTTCCATGGTAGACTTTTTCCTGGCAGGTGAGTTCTTGTGCTCGGATTTTGGCGAGAGCTTCGGCTTCCTCCGTCGAACGCAAATGGTCGCCATAAATATATACCTCGCCCATTCCATTGGGGGATACGGTGGCTTTGCTGGAAAGATCCAAAGACGGCATTTCGTAATTATAATCTTTCAGAAGAACGGATTGTGGCAGTGGGCGTTGGCGTAATATGAAATCATTGACGACATTGTTACGGACCGGTTCGTCAAGGGCCGAAGGAAGGACGTATATCACCTCGTCACAACCTTGAGCGACAACATGGGTCATCAAGTCGTCCGTGACGATCATTTTTTCCTGACTCCCCGATTGATCAAAATAGTAATACAGCCCGTCGCGTTCCATCCACCGTGAGATAAAATTAAAATGTGATTCATTGAATTGACAGACGTAATTCCACGACGAGTACGGTCTATGAAGCACAAAGCCGAAATCGATATCCGGTGACAAGCCACCGTCTTGCATGGCGCTTTCAAGAATTTGTGGGACGGTTTGATCGAGGAAAATCTGGTTATGCTGCGTCATTGTCAAGAGCCAAAGACGCGGAACAAGTCTGATTTGGTAAAATGTGTACCCATCAACCTCCCGCAATTGTTCAAAAAGCGCCGGGACTCCATGCACCGGTACCGGTGTCTCCCAAAGGTTCATGACGAGGGTACACGTTTTATTCATAAGCTGATCAATATCGATGTCATATTCCGAAGACGCGAGCATGATATCGTACTGATACAACCCGGAAAGCGTTTCATTGCCCTGAAAATGGATGACCGAGAAGGTATTGTCGGGCAGACCTTCGATCGAAAAGGAGTAGAGTGGTTTGGAATAATCCATCGCAAACTCGCCTTGTGGTTAAAAAGATCATGTCGGGGCAAAATTAAACGATGCTCACAAACCTACATGAAAGGTTTGGTGGTGGGAAGGGGGGAAGCATATCCTTCGTGTATATCGTCACGGGATACGATCGGTTCTTGTATGGGGGGCTTCCTCCCTCAAAAAACTTTTTCCTCATTCCGAAGTCGAATATCAACGTATCAAGAATATGTTTGCAGTTGAGCAATGAAAGCATCTTGGGCAAACGAAATCTCAACGTATGGTGTGACAAGCCAAGGTGGAAAGTCAGTGTTTATGCGGGGATCCAATATGCTTTTGATACTCTTGCTTGCATTCGCTTGCCTCACGGTGACCGCATGTGCCATCCTCAACCAGGCGAAGTTTGGAAAATCCCCCGAAGGTGACCGACTCGAAAGGATAAAGTGTTCACCGCATTATGTAGATGGTGAATTCAAAAATCAGATTCCCACGTTTACGTTGGTGGAAGATCAGAGTACATTCAAAATCATTCTAAACGGTTGGTTTTTCCCAAAAGAACGCTTGCGGCCGGAGAAACCGTTGCCGACCGTCAGACTTGATCTTTCTGAGCCGAACGCTATTGACCGGAATCAAGATATGTTGATCTGGCTCGGTCATTCCTCATTCTTTATTCAACTGGGTGGTAAAAGACTTTTAGTGGACCCTGTTTTCAGCGATCATGGAGCGCCGTTTTCGTTTCTCAATAAAATATTTCCGGGAACGGATATTTATAATTCAGAGGACATGCCGGAGATTGATTATCTCTTGATTTCGCATGACCACTGGGACCACCTGGATTATCCTACTATCACCGCACTGGAGCAAAAAGTTAAAACCGTCACCTGCCCACTCGGCGTCGATGCGGATTTCGAATATTGGGACTACCCGAGAGAAAAAGTGCATGAAGCTGACTGGAATACGACATTACGTTTCGAAAACGGGTTGATCATCAGCGTCGTTCCAGCCCGGCACTATTCCGGTCGTCTTTTTACCAAAAACAAGACGCTGTGGGCTGGTTTTGTCATAGAGACGCCCGAATACAGAGTTTTTTTGAATGGTGATGAGGGTACGGCCCTCACTTTACAGATATCGCACAATCATTCGGCACATTCGACATAGCTGTCCTTGATGGAGGACAATATGATCCGCGATGGCCACTTATTCATATGACGCCGGAAGAAGCTGTACGTGCTGCCGATGATATGGGCGTGAAGTCCATGATACTCACCCATGTCGGCAAGTTTTGTATTTCGGCTCATTCATGGGATGAGCCGTTCAATCGTGTTGTTGAAGCAAGTCAGGGAAAGGATTTCCGTTTGCTTACCCCCAAAATTGGTAAACCAATACGACTTGATGGCGCTGAGCAATCGTTTAGCCGCTGGTGGGAGGATATCAATTGAGGGAGAAATGTACTTGCACGAAGAGGATTGTGTGGGCTTGCATTCAACGTGAAGAATCAATGATTATGAAATAGAGGGGAAGACGCATGGAAAAAGCAAAAGTTTTTTTTACAAATTTCCGAACAAAGGCCTTTGGTGATGGACTTCCTACCAAGCTCAAAAAGATGATCAAGAAAGCCGGAATCGGCGATATTGATATGGAAGGACGCTTTGTTGCCATCAAGCTGCACTTTGGCGAGTTGGGAAACATTAGCTACCTGCGTCCCAACTATTCCAAGGCCGTGGCGGATGTTGTCAAAGAGCTGGGAGGAAAACCTTTTCTTACGGATTGTAACACCATGTATCCGGGCAAGCGAAAGAATGCTTTGGAGCATCTGGAGTGTGCCTGGGGAAACGGTTTCACACCGCTGACTGTTGGCTGTCCGATCCTGATTGGCGACGGCCTCAAAGGGACCGATGACATCGCCGTGCCCGTTGAAGGTGGCGAATACGTGAAGGAAGCCAAAATTGGTCGAGCTGTCATGGACGCCGACGTTTTTATCAGTCTGACCCACTTTAAAGGTCACGAAGTGACCGGATTCGGTGGTGCAATCAAGAACATCGGTATGGGCTGCGGCTCTCGTGCAGGCAAAACGGAGCAACACAGCGACAGCAAGGCAACGATTAACGAAGAGCTCTGTAAGGGGTGTCGCTCCTGCCTGAAGGAATGCGCCAACAATGCACTGGATTTCAACACCGAGACCAACAAAGCGAGCGTTAACCAAGACAACTGTGTTGGCTGTGGGCGTTGCCTCGGGGCGTGTAACTTTGACGCTATTTCCTTTGGATTTAACGCGGCGGTCAAATCTCTGAATTGCCGTATGGCAGAGTATACCAAAGCTGTTGTGGATGGTCGCCCGCACTTCCACATTTCGTTGGTTGTGGATGTTTCTCCAAACTGTGATTGTCATGGTGAAAATGACGTCCCCATTCTGCCCAACCTTGGTATGTTCGCATCCTTTGATCCTTTGGCTCTAGACCAGGCCTGTGTGGACGCTTGCATGGCGGCCTCACCACTTCCGGGTAGCCAACTTGCAGAAAATCTGGCGAAGCCGGACTTCGAGGACCACCATGACCACTTTTCCAACTCTACGCCCGAATCCGAATGGCGGACCTGCCTGGATCATGCCGAAAAAATTGGACTTGGAACCCGCGAATATGAATTGATTGTGGTAAAATAAAACACCATCACCCTCATTCCTCTTTGTCGAGACAAAGCGGTCTATTGAGGAACAAAGCATAAAAACGACTTCTCCCTTTTTTCATGGGAGAAGTCGTTTTTTATGCGTGTGGCGTTTCGTGTGAAAAGAGCAGGTTGTTCGTTGCTTTTTGGGGGGCGGGCAGGACTCTCGCATTCTTTGGGACATGAGACGATTATCAGAAGGGATTGTCTTTTCGATTAAGGAATAGTGTATCCTCCATCCAGAACGAGAGCATGACCAATGACAAAGCTCAATGCGGAATTGCTCAACCATATGACAGTCTCTTCATTAATATCAGCTATTGCAACAGAGGCTCCCGCGCTTGCATAGGCCTGAATGGTAGCCAATCCCATGCCAGCCAAGTCCCAGTAACAAGAGTTGCTTTCCCTCTGAAAGCATATTGCATTGTATTTTCCTCTCTGTTGAGTTCAATAATTGCGTGACAATTTCTCCACGTAGCAATCACAAGGAGATACAGACGGAGAGCATGTGATCCACAAACAAGCGAACACGTTGAGGAAGTTGGTCGGAGCCCGTTACCAAATTCACGTCGTGCATGAATCCTCCGCTCCAGTCCGAGAGAAGACGCACCAGACGTCCAGCGTTCTCATCCGGGTCGACCAGTCCTTTACGGAGCATGGTAACACCATGCCCTGCCAGAGCGAAATCACGACACATTTCCACGGAGCTGAAGCTGTACTTGGGGTGGACTTCGACGATAACCTGTTGGTTACCGTTATGCATGGGCCATCGCCATCCGAACCGCTGAAGAACGATGCATGGAAGTTGGTTCAATTCATGGGGTTCACGAGGTAGAGGGTAGCGTTCGAAAAGTTTAGGCGAGGCATAGAGAAAAGGTTCAACGGTCAATAATTTCTTGGCGATAAGTGAGGGATCAAAGGAAGATCCGATAAGAAAGGCCACGTCGTAGGGAGCGATACGCATATCCACAGGATAGTCGACGAAAGCCAGATCCATTTGTATATCCGGCCATGTTGAGGCGAAATTGATCAACGCATCCTTGAACAGCCTATTGTAGACGTCCGAAAACATACAAATCCGGATCAACCCTGAGGGTTTCTGCATGTTCATAACCACAGAATCATACGTTTTTTGTACTTCCTCAAGAATGAAGCCACACCGATCCAATAAATACATACCGTTTTCAGTCGGCTCAACGTTTCGGGTGTCCCTATAAAAGAGGAGAACTCCCATTCGTTCTTCCAGCTGTTTTATGCGCCGAGATAAGGTTGATACACCTATTCCTAATGTATCCGCGGCCTTGGTGAAACTTTTTTGTTTTGCCACTTCGACCAATAACGGAACGTCATTGAGAAATTCATGCATTATTATGCTCATAAATGAAAAAGAGTTTTTTACTAAAGTTATTTATTTTGTTTGTGAGCATGGTATAAAAAGACTTGGAAGAACGAAATACGCCCGAACAGAGCGAATTTCGGGCGAGCAACCACAGGAGGAAGTTATGACAATACAATCCATACTCAATGATACCGCTACTTTTTTGGACCATCTCGGTTTGGGCGAGGAACCTTTCGGGGCTTACTATAGCGATAGCAAACCGGAAGACGCATATGGTCCGAAAGAGGGAACGCCCATCTCTCGTGAGTTAGAGGATCGGGGTGAAGTGGACATGCAGGAAGTCATGAAGACGTTTTCCTGTGTTATAGGCAACATTTGGTTAGCCCGGAAAAAAAATGGTGCAGCCTTCATTTCCGCTAAACAATATGGATGTCTGGGAGGTGTATACTACTGTTCGATGATGAAACCCCATCTTCGGTTTATCGAGCATTATGTGTCTACGGGATTTAAAGGGACACCTCTGCATGGTGAGCGATATATGCCTAGTCCTGATGCCATGCGTGAATTTATGTTGAAGGTGAATCCCCGTAAGGCTCCAGGCAAATATTGCATATTCAAACCATTGTCGCAGTTCTCAGATGCCGAACTGCCCGAATTCGTCATTTTCTTTGCTCGTCCAGAGGTGTTGACCGGCCTCTTTACCCAAACCGTCTTCACCACTGGTGATATGGAATGCGTTGTCTCTCCCTTTGGCGCAGGTTGTACCAACATCATCTCCTGGCCGCTGTATTACAAAGAACAGGGGTTGGAAAAAGCGGTCATTGGCGGTTTTGATCCTTCAGCCAGGAAATTCATGAAAACGGATGAACTGACATTCACAGTTTCCTTGAGCCTCTACGAAAAAATGTTGGCAGCCTTACCGGAATCAATGTTTAATCATGAAACCGATTGGAAGAGCGTACGCAAAAAAGTTGAACGAAGTGCCAAGGCGTGGGGAGAAGAGCAGGAGTAGGTCTTTTCTTCATAGAAGTGACCTTAAGCGAGTGTGCTGGGCTTTTGAAGCGGCATTCTATACGGAGAGCTCAATACGTGACGTTGCTTTGCAGAATTCAGCCAGGGGGGAGATCCCCTGGCTGAATTCCATTTCACATGGCTGAAAGCAGGCTTTGACAATATGATTAATTCGAATCCAAGAGCAGTATCAACACCGATCCTATAGTGGGGGGGCCGGTGCCTGAGTCAGGGAAACCCTGAAAAATATAGCATCCATACTTTCCCCCCTCAGGTTTCACACGGCAGGAATAGATACCGGACACAAGATCAGTGAAATGAAATGTTTTCTCTGCCGTGAGGTAATACCACTCTATAATATTGCCTTGAGGATCCCAGCAGTGGACGTAGCCATTCGAACTCTTCAGTGTGTCGCTGAGCGGAGTGAAGATGACATCGAAAGGGGCATCTCCAGCTTGGGCAGTAAACGAGAAATAGTCCACTGCATCGCGTTCGTCTTTTCGCCTGGTATAACCGACCGAACCCACGGTGGTGGGATGTGCGGTGTTGGCCTGTTCCAAGGTATCGTTCACTTCGGATTCGGTGACAGCCTGAGAGCAGGGTGATTCAAAGCTGGAAGTGATGGTGTAGGGCCCATATCGATTACCAAGTCCCAGGAAGAGCTGCACATAGAATGTACCAGGTGAGAGAGGATAGCGCAGGGTCTCGGTCGTGCTGCCTACGAGTTCGTAGGTGATGCGTTCGCCGTCGGCGTCGTAAAGATTCATATATGTGGCGTTGGCGTTCACCATTGTGGTAGCGGTCTGCAAAATGAGTTGCAAGACCGCGTCTGTAGCAACCTCAATTTTGTACCAGTCGCTCAGGTCCGTTTCATTTGCGGATCGTTTATAGCCGATGGAGCCACCAAAAGAAGAGGTTGTCACGTTGTTGGCTTGGACTTGGGTGTCGTTGACCTCACTCTCCGTGGCCGCACTGTTAGCCTGGTCATAATCCGCAACAACAGTGAAACTGCCGGGTGTATTTAATCCATTGTGGACATAGATCGTAAAGATCCCAGGAGCTACCGGAACGTATAGCTCTTTGGGGGATGACGAGACATAAGTAAAATCAATAGTTTGGTTCGCGGCATCTTTGAGAGCCAAGGTCGTATACTGACTCACGAGAGCGCTATCCACTGTGATGGTCAGAGTAAGCATGCCGTCGGCAGCAATAGGAGGCAGATCTTGACTTGCCGAATTGGGTTGCGGACCAGGAAGTGTGCTGTTGAACGTATCGATTTGGGCTGCAATACATGGCGGGATCAGACACAGAGCGAGCGTTAACACAAAGAGAAGAACACGAAAATTATGCACCATATACCTCCAAAGTTTGGATCAAACAATAAAATGGGGGAATATGAGCAACTGTTTTTTTTCTCCCTACATGCTTCCATAAGTATGACGCAAGAGGAAAATCATTGTATGAGGACTGCGATTTCCCTGTGGATTCATATGAACAACGTCTTGAAAATTTGGCCAAGAAAACAGGTCGAACCAAAACATTTTACGCCCGGGAAGCAATCCTCGCGCATCTCGAAGACCTTGAGGACTATTGTTTCGCGGCCGAATCGTATGCAGAGTTCTGGATAAATAATAAGGACTGCATTTCTGCCGAAGATGTGGTGAATCGCTTTGACCTGGGAGATTAAATTCATATCCAAAGCGGAAAAGTCGCTTTCAAAGATAGAGAAGACAACTGTCAATTTGTTCGTGAAGTGAGCCCGCCGTCCTGACAAGCAAATTTAAAGGATCAATTCAGGATATTTCCTCATTCAAAATTTTATTCTCCTCGATAGGCTTCAAGTCCGGCCATAGTGAACTTCACTACGTGCTCTGCTAGCTCTTCGAAATATTTTTCAAAAGGGGCATGGCTGGGGTTGATTTTGTTGATGAGAGACCTTCCGAGTACCCCGTAAAGAATTTGACCGGAAATGCTGTACTCACAGTCATCAATTGTTTGTTGTGAAATATTGGGACCTAAATGCTCTCGTAAAAGGGAGCAAAGAAATTCTCGCGGTGGTTTGAGGTGACGCTCGACCATCTCTTCAAAATATGGACTGGGATTCCCTGCTTCTTTTATGAAAAGTTGATACAATGCTCTATCCAGATCGTTCTGTATTGAATAGTACGCTCGGCAAAGAAATCGAATCATCATTTCGAGTTTAGTCTTGGCATCAAAGGATTTTTGGAGAGAATCGGGGATATCTTCCCTGAATTTTTCTGCTTCACGAAACATAAAATCCAAAGTTGCTTTGTAGAGTTCTTCCTTGCTGCCGAAGTAATAGACGATGGAATTTAAATTCTTTTCGCCTGCGCGTTTGACGATGCTGCGCACAGTTGTAGCCTGATAACCATGCGCAGCAAATTCGCTCACTGCCGCCAAAAGCAAATTCTCTTTGGTATTCTTGGGCATTCGACCTTCTAACCACATCTCTTAGAAGTTTTTCAACGTCGTTGTCCTACAAGCTGTATGGTATGTACGGAGTATTGCAAGGATTGCCAACGGCAACATGTATGACATGTTTGGATGGAACCATGATAATCGAAGCTGTAGTTGCCGATGGGGGAAAGTCCGATTTCGGGTCGACATGTGAACAAATTGCTTTGGGATAATTCTCGTGGTCAGACAAAAAGCGCATCATTGTCTCAGGAGTGATTTTGCCTCGTGCATCCTGTGTAAGTTGAAGCAATCGTTGATAACGAAGTGGCGAGTCTGGAACAAAGGGAAGAAAAATATCTTTGGTTCGGAATCTTTCTGAGAGGTAATGGTTGGAATGAACGAGGATATCGTTTTCCGGACGAAGGATTTCATGATCTCGGAGACCGAGTTCTACCCCCACCAATTCCCCATCTCCGTTCGCAAGGAGGAAACTCGCTAGGTTCTGTTCTGTTTCCCTGAATACTGACAATGCCGAATTGAAGTTTTTTTGGCGAGCAGCTTTGTTCATGACCATGCTGATAGGAACTGTGAGGTGGTCTGGATGATCAGTCCAGGATGCAGTTAGGGTCGCAGCAATGCCAAATGGAGACGCATTAAGATATTGCGAAAGTCCATATTCCCAGATTCCTCCCATGGAGAGCGTGAGTTGACGTACCCCATTCGGCCAAGTGATCTTTAAGAGCACCATGGGGAGGCCGGGATGCCAGTCAATATTCTGTCCAATAATGGTCTCACCCGTTTCTGTAGCACTTTTTGTGAGAGCAAACGAAGTGCACATTCCCTCTGATCTTCCGGAATAAAAAAGAACTTCAAGGAGAGTACGGATGGCAAAGAACGTTTCAAATTGCATCTCTGCACCATCTGCAAAACCACGAAGCACTTGCATAAAATCCGGATCGTAGTCGCTCGCCAAGGTCATATACTGACTGCTAATTTGGATCACGTTTTCGAGATTCAGTCCGAGAATGGCAGTGATGGCCTCCATTTCAATGCGTACAACGTTTGGCATGTCGTTTTTGAACGCCTTTCCCCAACCTACACCGATTTCATAGTAAGATCCCTTCAATTCAACAATATTCAACATGATGTGACCTCCTCCAACGGAACGTGGTTTGGTGAACATGTGTGAAAATGAATAGACTTCTGAGAACTTCAAAACAGTGGTGCTGATTAATACATATGTATTAATACAAATGTATTAGTGTCTCGTCAAGATTTTCAGTCAGATGATTTGATTGGAACTGGCGAGTCTTCACAATGTGTTATGGTAAGTTGTAAAGTGTTTAAAAGTTTTAAATTATTATGAGATTGGACATTCACAACTTGTGCGTGAGACGGGCGAAAGAAATTGATGAAGAGATCGTATAGGTCGTTTGTTTAAGATTGTGTGATCAACATCACAGAACCGCCTGCTGCCAAGTGCTATTTGGCATTCATCAAGCAATCTGACGAAGCAGGAGGAGACAACATGTTGAAAATGAAACTGTTCATTGATACGCACGATAAGGAAAATGGCACTTTTCCTGAAAAAATCAGCCAAGAGGATTTTTCAGGAGTCTATGAAAAGTATGCTGCGGCGTGTGCGCAAGAGGGTGTGGTGATCTTCAAAACTTTGGTGAACGCAAGCGATGGGAAAATGTATTGCCTCAATATGGCTCCCAGCGCTGAAGCAATTCGTAAAGCCCATGAGCACATTGGACTTTCATTCGATAGCATTCATGAAGTTGCGACGGCATCTCCCGAAGATATGCACTTTGAATGGAAATAACCATATAACGCGAGTCGCCTTTTATGGACGCAAGGAAAATTCGCCATCTTTTTTCTGCCCATGCAATTCAAATTGAGGGAAGAAAAACAGATATTTTGATCTCCAAAGGGGATAAAGTCTCGGGTGTTTTCCTCGTGACAGAAGGACGGTTACGTGTTTTTGCCATGAATTCTGAAGGAAAGCAGGCAACGCTGTATCGGCTGAAGCCACAAGAGCTGTGCCTGCTTTCTCTCAACAGCACATTCACGGGAGGAAACTATCCTGCTTGGGTATATGTTGAATCTGATGTCGCCACCGTCTTGGCGATGCCAGGCGAGACTTTTAGAAAGCTCTTTGCTGAAGAGCCAGATGTTCAAGAGGTTCTCTTATCGAGCTTAACGACTTCGATATCAAGTTTGCTGCTGCAATTGGATGAGCTGCTGCTTTCAAGTCTTGGTGAGCGAGTATTGAGCTTCTTGAAAAACAACTGGGATAGCGAGGGGAAAATTACTCTTACTCATCAAGAATTAGCGGATCATCTGGGAGCAACCCGAGAGGCGATATCTCGGGAGCTTGCCATTTTGCGGAACCAGGGAATAATTGACTGCGGACGAGGCGTCGTGCGACTGTGTGGCCATGCTGAACTTCAACCGTAGCTGAAGGGGACGTGCGTCTCGTTGAGCGAGTTTGGCTACGCCAATCGCCTCATGCTGCGAGCAAATCTCTAGACCGCTTTTGAGGTCGCAGAATTTTCAATCATATTTTTGATTTCAGTGATAATGCTTTCATAATCCGATAAGGGTTTCAAAAAAACAGATTTCGAAACACTCGGTGTCGAAGCGAGATGGGATGAGAGTTGGAATATGGGAGAGCCCGTGTAGATTATAAACAGCAACGCTTGCCATTGTTTTTTGGCGCTTTGAATAAACTCCGTTCCGTTCATGCCTGGTAATCTGAGATCAACGACGACGAGATCAATGTTTTCTTTCTCAAGCACCTTGAAAGCTTCTTCTGCGCTTATAGCCTGAAAGACAAGAAAACCTTCGTCTTCGAGGTTCATAGCAAGGCTTTCCCGGACATGATGATCGTCGTCAAGAACCAGAATGGAGTATGACATATTTATAACTCTTCAGTTGTTATTATGGGGAGCCGTATCGAAAAACGAGTCCACTTCCCTTGTGCAGAGTCAACCGTCATCGTTCCATTATGCTGATCATTTATTATAAAATATGAAACAGACAAGCCAAGCCCCGTTCCTTTGCCTGTAGGTTTTGTCGTGAAAAAAGGGTCGAGTACGCGTTTCATGGTCGTCTCATCCATACCCGGTCCGTTGTCTTCAACTTCAACCAAAACCATATCATCGTCTTGCTTGACCCTGAGTATTATGCAGGGGGAGGCATGGGAATAATGTTTATCAGCCATGGCTTCAGAGGCGTTCTTAAGTAAATTTAAAAAAACCTGCTTAATTTCGTTTCCTTCGCAATATACCGCTGGTGTATCTGCTGTATATTCACGAATTATTTTTATTTTCCCAAAATCGTATCGCTTTTTGAAATCATAGTCGATGACGAGCAACTCAAGAGTATCATCTAAGAGCTGTTCAAGATTATAGCGACCATATTTTTTTTCGCTTTTCCGGCTGAAACTGAGCATATTATTGATGATAGTCGCAGCACGCTCACCTGATTCTTGTATGCCGTCGAGCATCTTCAGAATGTCACGGTTCTCTATATATTGCCGTATGTTGTCCAGAGAGATACCGCATTCCTCGGCAACAACTTCATTTTTATTGAGTGATCCGAAAATTCGTCGCCTAATGTTATGCGTATACCCCAGAATTGCGGCTAACGGATTGTTGATCTCATGAGCCATTCCTGCAGCTAATCCACCAATTGACATCATTTTTTCAGATTGAATCATCATTTGTTCAAGATTGACGCGTTCTGTTATGTCATCGATCCGAATGACTGCTCCTTCAACACCGTTTGCTATGAGAGGATACACAGTGATGTCTTCATGGTGTGTCTTCCCATCGCTATGAAAACGACGTTTTAAATCAAATTGTTTTTCTCGTGTTTCTATTGCCCTGGTGATGGACTGCATAATCCCCGAGAGTGAGGGGAGAAGGGTTTCTATTTCTGCGTTGATGGCCTTCTGTTGTGGGATACCTGTTAATTGCTCCGCACGGTTATTCCATTGTGTTACGTTGCCGGCAGGATCAACGCCAATGATGGCTGAAGGCATGGAGTTGATAATATTTGATAGATAATTTTGCAGTTTAACAAGCTCTATTTCTGTTCGCTTACGGTGCTCAAGCTCCATTTGACGTTCCATATTTCTTGAAGCTAAATTTGAGAGAAATTTTGACATGGCAATATTGTGTCTCAGAATCTCCTGAACTTTCTCTCGTTTGAAGCGAGGGACGCTTCGTACAGCGTCTAAGTATTCTTTTTTATCAAAACTATATTGGTCTGCTTGTTTGGAGAAGAACTCCAAATCAACGGGTTCATCATCATAAAAAAATTGGCCAAGAAAATAGGTCGCAATATGCTGATCAAAACAAAAAATGGGAACTCCAATATCCCATAGACCGTTTGCACACTTGTACGCATGTGGCTCGCCTGCTTGGATTTTATTCAAGATAAACGTATCACTTTTTATACAAAGAGCATTTGTCTTAGGATGCGCACGGTGAAAATGTGTACAGATGCGCTGCCATCCAGCTCCAGCATAAATTTCACCAGTATCAACCCCAATAATACCAGACGGCATTCCCGTGGCTGCATAATTGACTTCGACTAAATTTTGTAGCTCTTCAACATTAATCAAATCTGAAAAATTATATTTTTTTCTAACAATATCAGAGGGAATATGTGCTTTAGGCCCAAGAGAGTCAGACATTATGAGATTCCTTCTTATAGACGGAGAATAAAGACTATGACTACACCGCGTAACCTCCATATTGGGATTTTACTGTAAAAACGAGTTCAAGTGCAACTAGGAAATGTTTCTAGGCTTTCTCAATGAGATGAGTCATAAATTGGTAGGAGCATTACCAAGGAATTTATTTCCGAGCATTTTGATTTTCTAAAAGGAGCACTCAACCATTTGGTGTATCAATGCTTTGCAAGCATACACAGTTTTTGTCCATAATATAGTATTGAACGTGGAGGCCTGAGATTTCATTGATTTTGAAGGATTTTTATAACCGTAAACATCGGTTATAATGCATTGAAATCGATGATCAAATTTGAATATGCTTCCTTGTGAGGTGCTTTAGTCGGCCTTGAAAGCATCCAAATAAACTTCACCAGGCAAAGGGTAAGACTCTCTTGTTTGTAAAAAATATAAGCGAAAGAAGGAAATCGTTCCATGGATTGTGCCAAGCGAAAAATCGAATTTTCTGAAGGCCATTAGCATCGCTCGGTTGTGGTGGTGGAGCGAACCCAAAAGTTAAATGAAATCCATAGTCGGCTACGTGCTAATTTTGATGCTATTCCAGGCCATGTTTATGTCATTGATGATGTATTTCGAGTTGTTGATGTTGGAGATAAATTTCTCAGATCAATAGGGCGAACACGAGAGAGTGTTATTGGCAAACGTTGTTATGATGTTTTCCACAATTCTTCGTCTATTTGTGACTTTTGCCATTTACAAGATGCAGTCAATATGCAGTCTATGAGCTCTCGTGCTTCATCGCCGAAAGAGGAAAAATTTTTTGGGATGCCGTTCATGTTGTATTCATCTCCTGTTCATAACGTAGCAGATGAGTATATAGGTATTATTGTATGCATGATGTATGCTAGGGAGATTCGTGCAATAGAAACTGAACTTCTCCATGCCAAGCAGCTTGCGGAGCATGCAAATCAGGCCAAAAGCGAATTTCTAGCAAAAATGAGCCATGAGCTTCGAACTCCGCTGAATTCTATTTTGGGAATGGCAGCTTTCACATTGCAAACACATCTTGATACGGAACAACAAAGTAACATTGATGCTATCTCCTATGCTGGGCAGATTCTGTTAAATCTTGTGAATGACTTGCTTGATGTTTCAAAAATAGAAGCTGAAAAACTTGAAATAGAGCCTGAACATTTCTCTCTATCTGTGCTACTTGATTCCATTATAAAGACATTTGAAACGCTCACACGGGATAAAAATATAAAATTGGAACTCATTCAAACGGATGATGTTCAAGAGTGGTACTTCGGTGATCAGATGCGAATTCGGCAAGTTGTAGTAAATTTAATCAGTAACGCTGTAAAATTTACTCATAATGGTTTCATTACGGTCTCTATTGCCGTTGATCATACACAGCAGACTAAGTATCCTTTTGGAGTCGTTACGTTCGAAGTTGTAGATACAGGTCAAGGCATTGAAGCTGATAAACTCGATGCTATTTTTGAACCATTCCACCAGGCTAGTCAGAACGCAGGAATACGTGTTGCGGGAACAGGGCTCGGGCTCGCTATCTGCCGTCACTCGTTGAGCTTATGGAAGGAGAATTAATAGTCGAAAGCACCTTGGGAAAAGGAAGTACTTTTTCCTTTTGGCTCCCACTTGAACCCGGTGATGCAGAGCAAGCTTCACCAACGAAAGCTCCGAATGTGATTTTGGATGGAATTGTGGAGCCGGCACAACCTGTTCGTTTGCTTCTTGCTGAAGATAATCCCATGAATGTTCGTTTGTTGGAGACGATGGCCAAAAAATTGGGGCACAGCCTGACCGTAGTGGAAAATGGGATACTTGTCATTGAAGCTCTGCGTGAGCAGGACTTTGATGTTGTTCTTATGGATATGGACATGCTAGAAATGGATGGATTTCAAGCCACAAAATTGATTCGATCCGGTAAAAGTGGTGTGCGCTCTCCATCAATTCTAATCATTGCTTTGACTGCTCACGCTTTAGCAGATGTTCGAAAAGCGTGTTTTGAAGCTGGAGTTGATGCGTTTGTGACAAAACCTATTGATTTCTCGCAACTGCTTGGGGCCATTGGAAGATTGACGACAACAAATCAGGAAATAGTCCCTAAAGCTCACGCGAGTGATATTCCTTCTTCTCATAGGAAGAGAGAAGAGAAGTCAATCCTACGGGTTGATATTGCTCTTCAACTTGTTGAGAATGATGAAAATTTGCTCAGAGAGCTGTGTAGGATATTTCTCGCTGAGTTCGACGAGACAGCACAAAATATTGAGAAAAAATATCTTCAGGATGATCGACGTGGATTAGCCCAGTTACTGCACTCCATGAGAAATAGTTGTGGTGCAGTAGGGGCGGCACATTGTCACGATTTGGCTCTGAAGTTAGAGGTGGCATTGGTGGAAGAAAAGGACGTTAATTTAGCAGAGACGATTGCTGAACGTTTGGAAGCGTTCAATGAGGCTCGGGACGCGGTACTTTCTTATCTTAAAGAAAAGTAAGCTTCTCGTTGGAAGGGATAGGTTGGAAAAAGTTCTAAAATAAACATATAAAATAGACTATTAAGAATTTATTTCAACTTTTTCAAAAAAAGTGATTGACGTTGGCGCGTCATTCCCATAGACATCCACCTCCCGACGCGAACGGGGGCCGGTTTTGCCGGCTTCGCCAAGCGGCTGAAAAAAAGTTTTCAGAAAGTGCTTGACGAAGGGGAGACGAAGACGTA
>NZ_AUBP01000024.1 GCF_000429305.1 Desulfovibrio inopinatus DSM 10711 | reverse complement strand
AGGTTCGCCCTCACACGAGGGCGTGGATTGAAACAATACAAAGGCTTTGGATCAGTTCTTCATTTATGGTCGCCCCCCACACGGGGGCGTGACGCACCATACGCCGCCAAGCGTATATTTATAATTTCAGTAAGTTAGAAAGTTGCATATCTGGCAATAAGGGCAAAAAAGGCACAAAAGTGGGAGCGTATCCCACACAAATTCCCACATGAAATTTTAACGTTTTGTGGGGGAATGGACTTTATGGCCACAGGTGTGAAAGGCTAGTAATCCACTACTCCACCTCTCTCTTTCCAAGCTTCTCATTGACGCCAGACACCTCAAAGTGCCTCATCCGCACCAGGGGAGGGGCAGGCCAGAAAGTGATGGTTATCGGCATCAATGCCTTCGGCCAACCGCATTCGTCAAAATTGGTGCGGGTAAAAGTCTTGGACCAAGTTTCCATCTCCGTATTCGTTAGAGGTCTCGCTCCTTAGACTTCGTCATGACTTCCTCTATGGCTTTGAGTAGTACCTCCATCTCCACGGGCTTGGCCAAGTATCCGGTCATGCCCGCCTCCAGGAATTTCTTCTTGTCGCCGATCATAGCGTAGGCAGTCAGGGCGATGATCGGAATGTCGGCTTTATCCTTGCCAACTTCGCCAGCACGGATGCGTTTTGTAGCCTCTACGCCGTTCATGACGGGCATCTCTACGTCCATCAGGACAAGATCGAAGTCGCCAATGTGGAGGGCGCTCAGGGCCTGTTGTCCGTCATCGGTCACGTGGACCGTCCAGCCGACTCTCTCCAACAGTTTGACCACGACTATGGCGTTTATACTGTCGTCTTCAGCAAGTAGAATTCTTCGTTCCTGTTGAGAGCCCTCTGCAACTCCAGTGACAGAGGGCTCTTCCCCTCTCTGACCTTCATCAATACCGAAGGGAATGCACACGTGGAAAGTGGAGCCGACTCCTTCCTCGCTTTCGACGCAAATGGTCCCGTCCATGAGGCCCACCAAGCGCTTGACAATTGAGAGCCCCAGTCCTGCGCCCTGGTATTTCCTCGTGAGACAGCTCTCGGCCTGGGTAAATGGTTCGAATACCCTGGAAAGGATGGCGTCAGAAATGCCGATGCCGGTGTCGCTAACAGAGAAGAGCACCTTACGTTCGTCAGGACGGAATACGGGCAACAGCCAGGCATCCATAATCACGGACCCCGTCTTGGTGAATTTGATGGCGTTGCCGATCAAGTTGTTGAGCACCTGCTGCAGTCTGGCGGCATCCCCAACGAGAACATTTGGAATGGTGGGATTGACCATGCAAGAACATTTTATGCCGAGTTGGTTTGCGGCGGGGAAGAACAAAGACTCAACGGTTCTGATAGTCTCCTTCAGATCGAACGGCTCATGCATGACCTCCATCCTGCCGGCTTCGATGCGGGAAAGGTCCAGAATGTCTCCAAGCAAGCGAGTCAGTCTGCGGCACGACTGGGTGGCCATCTCGGCGTACTCAGCCTGCTTGCGGCTCAGGGATGTCTCTTCGAGGAGCTGCAGCATACCAAAGACACCGTTGAGAGGAGTACGTAACTCGTGGCTCATGTTCGCCAAAAACTCGGACTTTGCCCGATTGGAAGCTTCTGAAGCCTCTTTGGCCTTCATGAGGTCGTCAATATCGATTTCAATGCCGTCCAATACAATGTGGGCGTTCGGCATGCGTCGAGGCGCAGAGGCAAACAGACGCCAACGGGTTTCCCCTGAAGACATCCGCACACGAACTTCGGCGGTGAACATGGACATGCTTTCAATCGCCTGTTCTTCACGTTTCACCAACACCGTCAAGTCTTCATCAACCACCTGATTATAAATGAGCTTCGAGTCCTCCTGGGCCAACTCGGGGGCGATGCCATGAAGCTCCCTGACACCAGCACTCAGATAAGTGAACCGGCGCAAAATTCCATCAATTCCGGTGTCTATTTGGTAGACCATGCCTTGAGGAAGGTTGTCGCTCAAAGCGGAGAGTTGGGCCTCCCGTTCTCGGAGGGCGCTCTTCGCCGCTTCTCTGTCCAGGACTTTCCATGCTGCATCCATGAGCAATGTCACCGGATACACGTCGCAGGGTGTGTACTCGGTTTCCTTGTTGGCCAAGCCAACCACGGACACGATTCTTTCATTTCTCAAAACCGGGATGGTCATGAATGATGAGAGGTGCGCGTGGCCTGGGGGGTATCCTTTTTTCAATGGATTAGACGCCTGGAAATCGTTAATGATGATAGGCTTCCGTTGACGGACGGCCTCACCCCACACTCCCGTATTATCCAACTCATAGCGGGTCTGCGGTTTGACTATGGCGCACTCCTGCATGACGTCTTTTGACCAAGAGTTGAGGGTGAAGCGCCGGGTGTCTTCGTCGTAAAAATAGATGTAGCCGATTTTGCTGTCGGACAACCGGATCGCCTCTTCCAGGACGAAATCGAGGAACTCCTGTGACTTGGTGAATGGGTGCTGCAGCACATTGACCAAACTCAAAAGTCGCGCTTCGTTGGCCCGAATTTCCTCTTCCAGCTCTTTGCGTTCAGTGATGTCCTGGTGCGTCCCAGAAATAATCAGGGGATTGCCATCCTCGGTCCAGGAAGCTATTTTGCCTCTGTCGAGCACCCAGACCCACTGCCCACTGCGATGTCGCATCCTGGCCTCGCACTCGTAGTACGGCAACTCCCCCCTGAAGTACTTGTTGAGCAGGTCGTTCGACCGTTCAAGGTCTTCGGGGTGGCACAGATCGACCCAGGAGTCTAATGTCGTAGGGCTCAGTTCCTCAAGGGTATACCCGACAATTTCAGCCCAGCGCTCGTTAAAGATGGTCTCGCCTGTTTGGATGTTCCACTCCCAGGTGCCTGCATTGGTACCTCTCAGAATATCTTGTAGCCGGGTTCTCTCGGCCCTAAGCGCGTCCTCTGCCCTTTTTCTTTTCGAGATGTCGAGAACACTGCCCAGGAAATAGCGAGGTTTCCCGCTCGCATTACACACCAGGTTCGCGTCAAGTATGCCGTAGACGATACTGCCGTCTTTGTGGAAGAAGGTTTTTTCAAGCCGGAAATGGTTTATCTCTCCCCGCCCTAGCTGAGCCTGCGTGATCAAGTTGTCCTCAAGTCTTTCAGGGCCGGTTATGTCCTTGAGATGTTTTCCGACCAGTTCGTTTTCCTTGTACCCAAGCATAGCGCCATACGCTCTATTTGCTGCTTCGATACGGAAATCCAAGCCCACCCTGGCTAGACCGATGGAGGCGTTCTCATATATCTGCCTGAAACGCTCCTCACTTTCCAGCAGGGCTTCCTCCTTCTTTTTGCGTTCCGTGATGTCGTGGAACACGCCCAGCATTAGATTCCTCCCATGGAGATGGAAACGGCTGGCTCGAACGTCAACCAGGCGAATAGCCCCGTCAGATCGAAGGAACCTGACTGCTCTCGTCAACCCGGGATTATCCACAAGCGACTTGAACTCTGCGGTAAACTTTTCAGGATTGACCTCTTGTGGGGGATGAAGCGTGCTTTCGTGGAGCCCGATCAACTTAGAGCGTGGGCGGCCGAACAATTCCTCGGCTGAGTCGTTGCAGTCAATAAGGACTCCAGAGTCCGCATCTGCGATGAGAATTGGGTCCATGATCGCTTCGTAAAGCGCATGGAACCTTTCCTCGCTTTCGCGCGTGACAGTCTCGGCATCCTCACGTTGCAGCCGACGCCTCATCAGCCCCCCCAGCAACGCTACACCGAGAGGGAAGATAAGCAAAACCGGCAGCGCAATCCGCTTTAGAACATCCAGCGCAATCTCCCATGGTAGCGTCAGCATCAAAGCAAGCATGGTGAAATGAACAGTCAGACCGAAGAGGCACAACTCACCCCATGACAGGGTAGATAGCTTATCCCTCCGAAGCTGTCGCCAAACTATACCGATCCCGCCCGAGGCAAGAATCACAGAGACCCCGGTCCACGCCCCCGCGCCATCCTGATGAAGACGATATGCGGCGGTGAAGGTTACAGCTATGAAGGTAGGCAGTGCGCCGAAGAAGAGGCCGGAAATACCGAGCAATACTGACCTAGTGTCGAACACGACTCCTTGCATGAGCGTCCAAGGAGTGGACATGACCACGAGTCCTATTGCCCCTATTAAAGTGCCAACGAGCACCTGTTGCCTTATCGCCTGCCCGACTTTCCAGTGAGCAGCGTAAAGATCGAATAGCAGCGCCAGCGCCAAAAGCAGCGCGACGTTCTGCCCAAGGGCTACGAATGCGTGGTTATCCATAAGGGGTGCTCGCTGGCTCCTTAATTCAAGGGGAGGCACTCTCCCCTTGCTGATTGTATGAAGGACTAACAGTTAAATTTATGTGACTATTCTCTCTGGTCCGAAGAATGGTTATTTTTTGAATAATCCTCGAAGTCATCCAACGGATTCGGTGGCCAATTCGGAGGTCGTTTGTTGAACCTCCGAGGATTCAGACTCTGAAAGAATCTCATCCATATTGAGGATTATAATAAACTGGGAATCCCTCTTCCCCATGCCCTTTATGCGTCGACAATCTATCGTTGTCCCCATTTGGGGTGGTGGATCAATCTGGTCAGGCCGCAGTTCAAGAACTTCCTGGACCGAATCTGCGAGGAAACCCATTGATGATTTTTCTCCATCAAACGCCAACTCACAGATAATCACACAGGTGTTTACCGTCATTTCCGTTTTAGCCATATTGAAAGTAAGCCGTAGATCAACCACTGGAACAGGATTTCCTCGTACATTAATTACCCCTCGGATATAATCCGGAGCCATGGGAATGTGCGTGAGGTCCGTACCATCAAGAATCTCCTTGACCCAGAGGAGATCAATCGCGAACAATTCGTCACTCAGTGTAAAAGTCAAGTACTGATTCAAGTCCATACGCTCACTAGCAGCCATGGGCTCCCCCCTGCGGTTAGAATCTTTCAAATTCTTCGTCCACAATATCATTGAGCGAAACATGGACACCCATATTCTTTGCGACAAACTGGCCTCTCTTCGTGACAGACGGTCCAGTGTCAGCAGGGAGGGCCTTACGCACTTTGACACGCTGATTTGAGCCAGTCTTATCAACTCTAAAGAAGGACATGGCGCTCTGCATCTGTTCGGCTTGGCTGGAAAGCTCTTCGGAGGTAGAAGCCATCTCCTCTGACGCGGAGGCGTTCTGTTGTATGACTTGATCAAGCTGCTGGATGGCCTTGTTGATTTGGGCTGCACCGGAATTCTGTTCAGCGCTGGCCGCCGCTATCTCCTGAATCAATTCAGCTGTACGCTCAATATCAGGAACCATTTCGGTCAACATTGCACCTGCTTTTTCAGCAACATTTACGCTTGAGATAGACAAATTGCTAATTTCAGCCGCCGCCGCGCCACTACGTTCGGCCAGCTTTCTTACCTCTGCCGCGACCACGGCGAATCCCTTACCGTGCTCTCCAGCCCGGGCAGCCTCAATAGCGGCGTTCAAGGCAAGGAGATTGGTCTGTCTAGCGATCTCCTCAATGATGGAAACCTTTTCGGCTATATTTTTCATGGCAGTGACGGTCTGCATGACAGCCGCCCCACTTTCACGAGCATCCAGGGCTGCCTTAGCCGCGATTTGCTGGGTTTGTTGTGCGTTTTCTGTGCTCTGTTGGATATTAGAGGTAATCTCCTCCATGGAAGAGGAAACTTCCTCAACGCTGGCGGCCTGTTCGGAAGCACCTTGGGAGAGGCTCTGGGATGAGGCGGAGAGTTCTTCACTGCCAGATGCAACATTTTCAGCGGCAGATTGAACTTCACCAACTACCCCCTTCAGCTGTGAGACCATTTCGTTGAGCGCTCCGGCCAGAATTCCGATTTCATCCTTCTGATCAAGGTCTAACATCTTGGTGAAATCACCTTCAGCCATGGCTTTTGCGAAATCGACGCCTTGAATGACAGGCTTGGTAATGCCCCGAGTCAGAAGAACAGCGGTAATAATGCCAATCACTAACGCCACGAGTAAGCCTACAATCATGATGGCGGTGGCAGTGTTAAGGTTGGCGGATGCGCTTTCTGACATTCCCTGGGTTTGCTCCATGCCAGCCTTCGACGTTTCCTGTGCGACAATCAGCACTTTATTGGCAACTTCAGTGCGTTTTTTACCAACTTCCTGGAGCTCCAACCAGTTAGCAATAAAATCACTCATGGCCTGCTTATATTGATTTGCTGCTTCGCGCGTCGCTGCAATCTGCTTGAGGTTGACCTCCTGACGTGTAATGCTTTTCAACTTTTCAAACAGTTCTTCCATCTTAGGAAAGTTTACTTGAGCCAACTCAATGAGTTTGGGGTCGCGTAAAGCCTGTGATTTAAAGTTTTTCACACGAGTATCATTCCCAAGATCGATAATATCATTGACCAGAGTGATTTTTTCAAGCCTGTCAGCAAGTTTTTCTGACGATAAACCCATGTTTATTTCCGTCTTCATCGTATCGTTCTGGCTTTGGAGAAAATCTGCGCAGCTTTTCATATAAGCTGCTGCGGCAGCATCAAGGGTTTGTCGGTCTTTAGCCATAGAGTTGATGAGAGTCTCAGTCTGATCGGCCAGCTTGGAGTAAGCATCCGCATAAATCTGTGCTTTACTCATACCCTCCTTGAGTTTGATCAATTCCGCATAGTTATCAGAGTGGGCCTTGGCTTGGGCAAGAGACTCCATCACTTCGGCTAGTTGTTTTTTCCCAGCCTCAAGGTAGGTGGCATCTTCGCTCAAAGCATAACCGCGCATAGCGTACATGGTCAGCAGGGAACTTCGCTCAATTTCATTTGCAACGGCCACTTCCGGGACATACTCCAGCGCAAGCCTTTCTGTATCGTTGCTTACCGAAATCATCTGCAGGATGGCCATTCCGCCAAGCACACAGGAGATCAGGATTAAAATTCCAAATCCGATGCCGATCTTAACCCCGAGTTTCAAATTTTTCATTTTTTCTCTCGTTCAGTTTAGATTCATTCGAGCTTTGACCACTCACCATAGCTTTCCTGATCATGTCACATATTAAGTGTGGCATGATCCTCTTTAGCTAATTCAAAACATACAGTTTGAAAATTCACTTCGTTCTTAACATTCTGTTGCTTCCACACTTTAAAATGAAAACAAAAAATATCAATATTCAAAGTAGCATTTACAAAATAAGATTTCAACACAACGAACGGAACACAAAAAAAATCATAAAAATATTTTTTAGTAATTTTCCATTTGAAGGCTTACACTACTTTTCTGCATCACAAAATCAAAAGGAGAATCACTAACTGTATTACTCTTGTGTTACATTATTCTTTGATTTAAAAACACAATGCCATGCAACAATAGAAGAACAAATAACCTGCCAAAGTTTAAACAAGCAGAACGAACGAGGATTGCAGGATACCAACTAGATACAACAGAAATCCTTAGCAAATATAAAAATAGTCCAGAGATATGCCTTAGTTTTTTTGAATTATGTGGCTATGCCATTAGGGCCTGTTTCTAAAATCCTCTCCGCTGCGTTTGGCCAGAATTCCTGCATGCTTCGTCTTCAGGAAAAAATGAACCTTGACGTAGCACCACTACGCCTGCGGTTCATTTTCTCCTTCATCCTTGCCTGTTGAAATTCTTGCTCAAACTCGCGATGAGACGAATTTAGAAACAGACCCTAGGAAATTCCTTAGTTTTGTTTTTTTCCAACAAAAAAAGTTAGCCAAATTATTAACTTGCACTCCCCCTTCACCCATGGCAAGACCGAACATCAAACATCCTCAGCCTAAATTGAGCGTTCCGGGCACTGCAAAAGTCTCCAGAGGAAAAAACTGGGCACTGCAGCACGAAAAGACGCCGATTCGGGCGAAGATTTGACGGCATTGGGGCCGTGAAGAGCCTGAGTATGACAAACTTGGCCACTTTTCCCGGTCAAAGGACGCACTTATCCCGTCAAATGTTCACGGGACAACGCCAGATTTATGTCCAGGCGAAACGTGGAGCGCAGAGACATCGCTCCCACAGCTCTTTGAAACGCAAGGATTCCATGGCGACTGCCGTGACCTTGAGCACGGTCCTGCCTGCGTGGGACACCACCTTGGCAGCCACGTCCACCAGCCGACGGCGCAGTGTGGTCGGGAAAGCCTTGACCGGGACCACCGGCTCGCTGACATCCTCCTTGAATGCCTCGAACAGGAAGAAGCCAAGGAGCATAGTGTAGTAGAAGGCGGAGTTGCGAATAAAATGCTGGAAAGGCAGTTCTTCGAAGCCAAAGTCTTTGAAGGCTCTGTGCACCAGTTCATCCGCCCCGCGTTGATGGTAGGAATGGATTACGGCGTTGGTCTCGGCCAGGTAGTCAAGACCGGCTTCACGCAGCTGCTGGTCGATGGCCCGCCCCATGCCGAGGTTGGTGTAAGCGAGCGTTCCCGGCCGACAGCCCGGCAGGAGATATTGTTTCTCCTCCATCAAAGGCCGCCAGAAGATGGCTCTGTAAAAGCGAGGCCAGGACTGGCGACGGTCACCGAACTCGAAGCATTGCCAGACATCCTCGTCAGTCTTGCCGAAGTGGTGGTCATACGCGGCTTCAGGAAGCGCTTCGATCATGGCCTTGATATCGCCGTAGAACTTTCCGCCGCAGATGAAGCCGATGTTGAGTTGTTCCATGACGGCGAAGAGATCCTGGTCGAAGAAGCCTGAGTCCATGCGGATGATGATGGGAACGGTCTGGCTGTAGCGGGTGCGGACCATGCGCACGACGTGACGAATCATCTTCTCGACGGTGTCGCCATTGTTGGAATGCTTGTCGCCACCACGAAAAACGGCGTCGATGATGTAGCGGCCCCAGGTCATCTGGAGAGGCTGGAAGCCCAGAACCTTCTTGTAGGTGGGCTTGACGCCGTGGCGTTTTGGCGCTTGGTCGTTGTCCATGACCATGGTGTCGATGTTCAGTTCTATTACTTCGGGACGAGCAGTCATGAGTCGCCAGAGGAAAAGTTGCAAAAGCAGTCGCCGAAACAGGTAGGTCCGTTGCGGTGAAAAAGCTCGGTAGAACCGCTTGATGGTGTGCGAGGAGGCCATACCCTCAGGGGCAGTTTCAATGGCGGCGGCGTAGCCAGGATCCTTGGCTAGGGTGTCGAAGTAGGCCAGATGCCTGCTTGTGCCGTCGAAAAGGAAGCAGAGCACCTGCTTGAACAACTCATCAATAGGGGCGCCCTTGGGGTGCTTGCGCATGGAGCCGAAAAGGCGGTTAATGTGCGGGAAAAGGTCAATGTCGCGCAGGTAGCGAGTGAAGAGGTTGAGCCCTGCCCGACCCGTCAGGCAGTCGTTTGTGACCTGGACATCGTCGATGAATTTTGCTCTGTTGGATTTGTGTTTGAACATCCAGCCCTCCACCTTATGGGTGAAATGATTTTGACGTTTAGCTGGATGAGATTATAAACAAAAACAAAGTGATATGCCATAATTGGTGAATGTCAGGCTGGTGAATCGCTCAGATTAGGCTCAGGAGAAATCATGAAGAAATATTCCGCCGTATTCCTTGCATTCATCATTCTGACATTATCCGTCCTGCCCGCCCTGGCCGACTCAAGCCGAGGCAACACGACGATCCAATCATTCAACAAGGCCAAAAAAACACTCGAACGAGAAGTCTACTACGATCACCGCCAAACGATCTATTGCGGAGCGGAGTTTGGTGAAAACAAGCAAGTCATCCTTCCGACGTCCTTTCATGCGGAGAAACACATCAAAAGATGCAAGAAAATCGAATGGGAACACGTCGTACCGGCTGAAAACTTTGGTCGAACGTTCAAAGAATGGAGAGATGGTGATTCTCAGTGTGTGGACAACAAAGGCAAAAGCTTCAAGGGACGAAACTGCGCATCGAAGGTAAATCTCGAATATCGCTACATGCAGTCAGACATGTACAATCTCTACCCCGCTATCGGTTGCGTAAACGCGGCTCGGAGTAACTACAATTTTACCATGCTGCCGTCGGCTAAATCCACGTTTGGCAGTTGCGAAATGAAAATCGAGGACAACAAAGCCGAACCACCAGTTGACGCGCGTGGCCGCATTGCCAGAACATACAAGTACATGGAATGGGCCTACCCTCGTTACAAGATGAGCAGTCAGCAGCAAAAACTCATGCAGGCCTGGGACAAAATGTATCCGGTATCTCAATGGGAATGCACGCGGGCTAAACGGATTGAAGCTATCCAGAAAAACACCAATCCATTTGTTGAGGAACCGTGCAAAACAGCCGGATTATGGTGATTTCTTAGGCCGGCCAGGAGGATTCTTGGGAGTTGGCAGGATTTCCTTTGGAACACCCAGCTCCACAAGTTTGTCCATTGTGTCCCGGTTGGTTCTCTGGCCGTCAATCAATCTGCTCAGGGTCGCTTGACTCACGCCAACTTTCACAGCCAGTTCCGTCAGTGAAAGGCCATGAAAGGCCAGCCACGCCCGGAAGGCGTTCGGTTGCGAAGTGGCGCGAAGATCAAGAACGAGTGGATCGCCGGTTGCTTTGTGAGTCAGCATGCCTGCCTATCCTGTCTTTGCCCCACCCGCCAGTGTCCCGGCAAGAAATCCCATCAACTCCCCCTGCGACCGAAACACCCCATCAAGCGAGCTTTCAATCATGCAGTTCACAAGGGATTGAGCCGTGTCTCCGGCGTTTCTGAAGTCCGTGCGGATGCCGTAAATCGGCCCCTTGTTCAAGGCCTTGAAGTAACCAACTTCAAAGGCCGTGCCGTCATCGACCTGGGTTCCGTCGAGCAGGGCGATAACCATGTCGGCGCTACGCAGGCTATCGATACAGCCTTGCCAGATGTGGTGTTTTTTCTCCTCATCGGCCAAGGCTTCGAGGACATGGGGAGGAAAAAGTTCGAAAGGCCAGACAACCCGCCACGGCAGGTCGAGGTCAGTGAAAAGGGTCTCAAGATTCTTCTTGAGGCCGCGATGCCACTGCTGTTCGGCCTCTGTGAAAAGAGGCCCGGCTTGATAGATCGTTTTCATGAAAAGCGCATTTCATAAAAAATGTGTCGTGTCCAGAGCAGGGAGCGGGGCCTACGCTTTTCAGCCGATGAGGCGTTTGAGGTCGTCAGAAGACAACGCCCTGGCATAATAGGCCGCATGTTCGAGGTACCCGCGCAACGGGTTTGATCCGCCCACGTTGCAGCCGAGATACAAGGTTGTAACGACCGGTACATTGGGCGTGGCTGTCACCGTCTCCGCGCCGTCCACCTCCAAAGAGTAGGCACCGGACGTGAACGAGAGGGCGAATCGCACGGTCTGGCCGACATAGTCGCCGCCGACATCAATATAGGTTGAAACCCCGGCGGCTTTACTGAGAACTCGCAATGAGGGAATCGCGTAGGCGTAATAAGCCCGGATAAAATTATCCGCGTCCGTGTACAGCTCGAAAACCCCCAGATTGTTGGCAACAGCCGTTGGCAGAGACACCGCGAAATACAGCGTCCCCTCGGCCTGATTGTAAGCGATATCGGCCACGTTCAAGCTTGCGACATCGGCCTGCCGTGTGGCCGATACGCCTCCCGACGTCGGGATGTACGGCGTTACGGCCACCCCCGCCTCGACCTGGACACGGCTGGCGGCCGATAGGGTAAAGAGGCAGTTCCCAGCAGACGGGGTAAACGTCAATGGAGATGCCGGCGTTGCCGTGCCATACGATCCGCACACCACCGAGCCGGCCGCACAGGATACCGTGTACGGTGTGGCCGTCAGCGTCAGGGTCTGATCTTGGGGAGCTTCACCATAGCCATAAAGATTGGTGCCCGACGCCCACACGCCCCATCCCAGGCGTTTTCCTGTAACCGGATCAAACGACACCGGGATTTCGTCAGCCCCGGCCGTCTTGATTGCGCCGGCGGCGTCGATGTAAGTCCGCGTGCTCGCTCTGACCGTGGTCAAACCCGTTGCGGACAGCAGGCCGACACTATCCGGCTTGGCGTGAAAAACCGGCAGCAGATCGACCGGAGAAATCCCGGCCTTGCGCCACAGATCAACAGCACTGTACGCCCCGACATCAGCCGCAGCCAAGGCATCGGTCCCGCCGGTCTTGTGGCTGGCGACGTGAGCGGCCGGCGAGAACTCCGTTGGAATCCCGGTCAATTTCGTCCAGGGCAGATCGGCAATATCTCCCCCAACATGCCCGTGGCCGGCCAGAGACAACCGTGTTTCCGCTCCGGCAATCCCAGCTTTCCAGGTGTCGTCGCCCTCATCGAAAACGAGTCGGGCGTTGGTTTCGTCTCCCCGCTCCACCTCGATGCCGGCCACGGTCGCCGGAGGCGTGCCCGTGACATCACTGTTCAGGGTCAGGATATTGTCGGCAATGGCCACGGTTTCCGAGTCAATAGTAGTTGTGGTGCCTTTCACGGTCAGATTACGCACGATCAAATCGGCCCAATCGGCATCGGCGTTGCCGCGTACCGAAAGCGCATCGGCTCCGTCTCGCTTGAGCAATGGGCCGTCCGTCCCGTCTGTGATGTGAAAACGCCCCTGATCCGTGCCGGTATCCGTATTTTGGTTGTGCGTACCAACAACCGACTGCAACGCCACCTGATCCAGCGCGGAGATATTCCCCCCGGCAAGGCGTCCCAACACCGTCCCCTCGGGCAACGTTAAGGCAAAGGGACTGCCCGCGTTGCTGGCGACAAGGACGCTATTGTCCAACGAGAACGATCCTCCGTCCAGATAGACGCTTTCCTGTCCGTCCTCACGTTTGATACGAAGCTCTCCAGTGGTCGGATCAGGGTAGAAGCGGACGTAACCCGTGTCTGGTGTGCCGGGAGTCGTTCCCTTTCTCAGTGTGATGAACCCCATATGTCACCGCCTACTGGTACAATTCGTTGATGTCTTCGGCCTCGAAACGCATCCGTCTGGACGGTCTCTTCGCCTCACTGCGGTATTTCACGGCTCGCCGCAGATCCTTGGCCGAAATGACGAGATGCGGCTTGTTTCGCCTCCGCGCTCGTTCGTTCCAGGCTTTCAACTCTTCATAAATATCCGCAGTGTCTTCGCCGTTTCTCATCGCGTCGGCCAGTTTTGCACCGAACCGTTTGAGCGCCCGAGTTCTCGACGCCTCGGCCCATTTCATGGCTGTGTAGGCGTCGTATTCCTTAGTCAGTTTCACCGGCTGAAATCCCATGCCTTTGGCAACGGCCTCGGTTGCGCTCAACTGTGACGGTCCCTGTTCTCCGGGAAGATTCAGCGGTTTGCCGGATTGCGCCCGGTGGCCTTCGGTGTAAAGGTCCAAGGCAGTCATGGCGTTGTTCACAGCCGTGGGCATAAGCGGCTTGATTGCTTTCCACGCGCTGCCGGAGTTGACGTAGGCGTCGGCCATCTTGAACGGCGTCTTGGCGAGATCGTAGGGAACACCGAAGAGGGACAACAGCGACCGGTCGAACATTTCCGCCGCGCTCTCGGCCGGTTTGGGTTCAACCAGACCGGGAACGTTCATCATCATGGAGCCGCCGAAGGTGACACCCAGAGCCGATGGAGCGCCATACGTCACCATGTCCCGAAAGAGATTCCTGTTCCAGGCCGGTCCCTGCGGCATGGCCTTGCGAATCTTTTCTTCCAGGTCTTCCCCGTCGTCGGAAAGCATTTGCGCGACAACACTCAGCGCGACAAACACCGGAGCTGCCCGGAGCCCACCAAGGGCGACCTGAGCCGCCATGGATTTGGCCAAGGCTTTACGCTGGGCCTTGGTCCCACGAGTAAGCCAATGCCACCAGAGCGAGAACTGGGAATGGGTGTGGGTCATGAAGGTGTAGGCCGGATAGAGCACGCTCCGGTTCAGCGTTCCGCCTCGGGCGAAGGGCGGCAGATTCTCCTTGCCGTAGACGAAATGGGCTTCGCGGACCATGTGTTCGGCGAAATCCCGCGCATTGGCATAGACGTTCGCCCTCCCCTGATGGAGGTTGAAGCGGTTCAAACTCTCCTTGCTTGTAATTTTTCCGTCCCTGGCCAGGCGGTACGCTGCCAGTGCCATGGCGGTCCGGTTGAACGTCTCGGCCACATGCATAGGCCAGCCCGAGCAATCGACGATACGATTCGTGACATGAGACGCCTTGTCACTCAACGAGGTGGAAACCCGCCCCTTGATTTCCCGGAGAAACTGCGCCTGCAATTCCCCACGCTGCATAAGGTCCATCAAAAGCCGTTGTTCATCCTTGGGAAGGCTTTTCTTCCCGGTCAAGACATCGACAAGGTAGTCGGAGGACGCCTTGGTCATAGCCTTGGCTCCATTTTTGTCTGTCTCAGCCGCCAGCATAGGCCAGCCGATGACGATATTCTGCGTCAGGTTGACCGCAGCCGTCTTGAGATTGCCGCCCAGGTATTTGACGAAGATGGCCGTTTTGATGTTGGCCACGATCCGGTCCAGGTCGTCGGCGTTGCGCAGCTGATCCCGGACATACTCCCTGGCGTAGGTGTATGTTCTCGTATTGGCCGGAATGTCGTTCAGAAGCCGGGCGAAGTCACCGGCCGCCGGGAGTTTCGTCAGCCAACCCGAGGCGTTTGCGGCGTAATCCGTCAGAACCTTGTGGATGTCCTGCTTCTCGAATCCGTGGATATTGGCCCGCTGAATGAAATGAGAACCGAAGCCACGGGTCTTCATGACGTTGGCGATCTCTTCAGGCAGAGCATTCAACACGGCTTCCCGCGCTCCGGGATCACTGACGGACTTGGCCGCCTCTTCCACGATCTTGACCATGGCGTCGGTCTGCAAGGGCAGCTCGAACAGGTCGTCCGGCAATTTCTCGTTCTCGCCGTATTCTACGGTGAACATGCCCTCCTTGGCGTAGCCTTTGGGAGCAAGAAATTCCCTGATGGCCTGATCTCGCACCTTATCCCCGACGAGTTCATACAATTCCTTGAGTCGGCCTTTGTCGGTGTATTCCCTGACTCCGGCCAGATTCACGCGGTCGGCAAGGGAAATGTCATAATGCCCACGGTAGAACATCGACAACTCTTTGCCCGGCGTTGATCGCATAAGTTTGACCGCATCAATCCGCCTGGTGAACTCCCGGCTGATCCTTCGCCCGAAGGCATCGGCCACATAATAGAAAGGAACGCCGTTGTTATCCTCACCGGTGGCGATGTGGTTTCTCACCTTGATCTGGACGAAGTATTTGCCGTACCGGTTGTGCGGAAAATAGTTCCTGATTCGGCCCATGGCTTTACGAAAGTCGTCGATTTGGTTCCGGGTGAACTCGCCTCGCGAGATCATGAGATTGTAGGCGTCGAGCAACACCCCATCCAAAGCGTAGCGAACGCGAGCATAGGCCGTGGCCACGTCCTGATCGACGCCCATGGACTGCAAAGCCTTGCGAATCTGGACATAATGGACCTTGTTACGCTCAAGAATGAAATTTCCCCGCTTGTCCTTGAGTGGCTTTCCGGCGGCGTTCTCACTCGGCACGATATTGCCGGCGTCAACCTTGGGAATGTCCTTGCCGTCGTATTTCCAGATGACGTCACGAAGAGCGTTGAGCTTGGCCGGATCTTTGATATCGAAGAAATTCCCGGCGTCCTCCAGGATGGAGTGATATTTGGTCATGCGCTCGGTGTATCGACGCAAGGCCCGCTCGAACACCGGCCGGAAACGTTCGTCCTGCCGGGCCACGGCCTGGGGCTGGGAAACCATGGTCGAAAAACGCGACAAGTCCTTTTTGCTCGGCTTATAGGTCGTTGCGTGATCGGCCTGTCTGGATTCGACTGTGCGCTGTCGTTGGCGCTTTCGCATGCCCAAAGAAAAGGTGGGCGTATCGTCGGGGTCTGTCTTGCCGTCCAAGAAGTCATGCATGGCGTCGATGCCTTCCGTGGAAAGCTGGTCTGTCGATTCGGGATTTTGGGTTTTCCTGTTGACCTCCTTCTCGTCCGTGAATATATTTTCTTGTGAACTCCTTTGGCCCGAGATGACGCCAGGGGCTAGGCCTTCTTGGTCGGAGTGAAGGTTCTGCGTGCCTTCCCAAAGGAGATTCTTTTTATATGTACCATCCGATCTGACGTACTGATCTTTTCTCACCGGTGACGCCGTCACGACACGATAGAATTCTCCTTCAGGATCATATTCCATTTTCACAACAGCGGCCGGCCATGTTCTTCCTTCACGAACGGATAAGACAAAATGACGTTGTGTATTACCTTGAAAAACAGCGTCAAAATGTTTTGTTATGAAGGAGACGTACTCTGATGGATCGTTATAACCGTGGCGTTGCAACTCATATTTATGTCTTTCGATTATATGTAACGCACCAAAGTCCACGTTGCCATTTTGAAGCCGGATTGGCCCAGGACGGCTTCCCATGGCTTGAGCCATGTCGTCCGTGACATGCCCGAAATCAATGCCTCCCCCCGGAGCTTCAAGAAAGGTTTCCGCCGGCTTGTCTTTTGAGTAGGATTTCTCGATGTTGCCTTTGCCCATATCTGCCTGTTGAAAGACCGGATCGTCCTTGATGAACATACGCCCACCACGACCTGAATCGTGCGTCTTCCGTGCAGATTCGAAACGCCGGTCTATCTCCCGGTTCGTTCGGGCGATAAGATTTCGAACTTCTGAGTCCGAGAAGGCCAGGTCGGGGAAAAGTTTACGCAGAAAACGCCGGACATTGGCCACGATTCGATGCCACAGGCCACCGGTCCAGCCGTCGTCCGCCAAGTGCGTGATCGCTTCCTCGGCCATGATGTATTGGCCGTTCTTCCCCTGGTATTCATAGCCCCCAAGCCCGAGTTCCCTAATCTTCTCCTGAACGGCTTTGTTCTTGAGGGCGGTATGCATAACCGGCCCCCACTGCTTACCGAGCAGGGTACGCAGGCCGAAATGTCGTAGTTCGTGCGTGATGGCGTCGGCCACGTCCTTGTCCGACTTCATGCGGGCGGCAACGAGCCAGATACGACCGTTGTGATAAACGGCATTGATGGTTTTGGGATTGTCGGTCTGTTTGATGATGGCGACAGGCAATTCATGGTGGGTTTCAATAACATCCACCCGTGGAATATCCGCGCCGATATCATTAACCCAGTTTACTAAGGCCTGAACGTGCTCCAGTGGTATGGGCCTGGAACGTGTGCGCTTGTCTCGCTGGTAGGCGGCATCGTGTTCAGGCTTTTCGATTTCGACCAGACGTGTGGCAACGCCTGTCGGACGTTCGGATGATTTGAACGACCCTTCCGGCAGCTTTTCCGATACGCCGTCAACGGCATCCAGCCATTCGCGGAATCCATTCGACTTCTTGTCTGTACGAAAAAACGTCCCCTCACTCATAATCGCCACAAGCTTTCCGCCCGGTTTCAGTTGATCATACGCTCGGCGCACATGATCCATATCCTGACCGTTCTCGAACGGTGGATTCATGAGAATACGGTCGTACTGTCCTTCATGCTCCATGAAGTCACGCCCGGCGACCTTATGCCCTTTTGATTCGAGAATGGTGCGAAGATCCTGAACCGGCTCGATAGCCTCAACCTCTACATCGGGATGAGATTGAGCCAGCGCATCGAGCAGGTTGCCTTTTCCCGCAGAGGGTTCCAGGACCGTCATGCCCGGTTGAACATCGAGACGATCGACCATGTCTTCCGCGATATGGCTCGGGGTGGGAAAATATCCGTCGATCTTTCGGCCAACCAAAGCACGTTCCGCTTCCTTGATGGGATCAGCCGTGAGGGTGTCTTCGCGGAGAGGCAAATATTCACGAAGGGCTTCGCGAAGGGTGGCGTCATTTGTAATGCCCATACGGTTCAAGCGTTTGATTCCGGCTTGTGTCTCTTCAAGCCCCCATCGGTCACTTCCTCCCGCTTTCTTGAGCTTGCTCATCGCGGATTCAATCAGGGAACGATCTTCCTCGCTTGTGAAGCTATAGATATTGTCCTCATCTCGTTTAAGCATGCGGGCGATTTCACGGAACCTCGCCTCGATCCTTTTCGCTCCTTTTATGTCGTCAAGATCGTTCGCAGTTTCCAGAACAGCGTTGAGCGTCATGGTGTGAACAGGAAATTTTGCATTGTCGATGTCATCGGCGGAATACGGCTTTTGACGCTCGTCTTCGTACCGTCCTTCTCCGCCCTTTTCCGTTTTCAATGCCCTGGCATGTCTGCCCAGATACAGCGTGCGTTCGAGTTCCTCCAATTGGGTGGCATGTTGGAGTTCGGAAAGGTATCTCAACTCACCGCGCTCCGCCGCGTCGGCAATACGACGGATGGTCTGGGCCGTCCTTTTGGACTCATTCGCACTGGACTCGGCTGAGGCAGCCATGCGAGCACGCCTTGCTGTGTTCTGCTGTCGGTCTTGAGAGAGCGATTCATCGGCTGCGGCTTCCATCCTGTCGGCCAACGCGAGGAGTCGCTCCCGCTTCGTCTTCTGCCCTTGCTGAAGCTCGGCTTCACGCGAAACGGATTCCCCTTGTGTCAGCTTCAAGAAGCGTTCAGCCTGATCATCGTTTAAAAAATAAAACCCTTTGGCAAAACGAGCATATCCACCGCCGATCTTCCTGGCGCTGCTGGCCAGCTCCTTGAATTTTTCCGTACCAAGACGAGTAGAAGGTCGCAGAATAATCAAATCGCCATCGCCCTTCCTGGAGACGACGGTATCGCGCTCCCACTGGATATCCTCATTGAGGGCTACTCCTTCGATGGTATTCTTCTGTTCCTGCCTTTGAGAAAAATCGACCTCCGCCTTCAACGCCTCGTACTTGCGACGTTGCTCTGTGGAGAGTGCATCCTCGCCGCGAGACTGAATAAACGTATGAAATTCATCCAATGTCTCCGGGTTCTTCAATGCCTTGCGATGCGCCTCAAGAGCGTTTTTATATTCTTCATTTCGCTCCTGTACTCGTTTTGCATGCGCGGCCACATCATCATCCGTCTGACTCGCGACCGCGTCTTCAATGGCTTTCAACCTGGCCCCTTTGACCATCGGGTTGAATGTAAGGGCGTCAGACAGATTGAAATCGCGCAGAATATGCTCATACGCTCCTTGTACAAGCACCTCTTTCTTTTCATTGCCATATTGACGGCGCAATGACGGGAACTCCTCAAGGAGTTTCTTTTTCGTCATCTTTGACAATTCAGCTTGCACATGATCCGCGTTATCTCGGAATGCTTCGAACCACGTCTTAATTTCAGCTGCGCTGATTTTTCCGTTGTTGATTTTCTTCAACAGGGCTTTGAACGTAGTTGGATCAATGGGAGCATCTTCGAGACGGAACGTTTCTTCACCATTGCCCGCCTCCCCGTCCTTCTTATTCAGCGCTTCCGAGGAATGTCCTGATTCCGTTGGCACGGTGTCGGGATATTTTTTTACGGTATCAGGAGATTTTTTTACGGCTTCACGATATTGGGGGGATTGACTTTTGTTTTCAGCATCTGCATCAGCCTCGGTCAATTCTATTGCGACTTTCAAAGCTTCGGCTGTTCGTTGACGCTGCCAAACCTGATTCCTTGGAGCCCATCGAAATCCGTGTTTTTTGAGAGATTCCCGCATTTCAACCGGAGGTTTCTCATCAAAGTAAATCTGAACACGGTTCTCATTGACGTTGTCTATGATTTCACCCCCATCGAAAACAAGAGGCTCGCGTATGTTCTCAGAGAGTGCCCGACTTTCAGCCAATCGTTTTTCAAGTCTTTTGATATTGGCGAGATTGTTTGAAAGCATATATGCGGGGAAAGGAGAATCACCTAAGGCCTTTTCGTGATTTGCTTGCCACAACCGAAGCACTTTCTTTGTTTTTTCGTCAACGTCCATACTGTCAATGTCACCTTTCGCTTTTCTATAGCGAACATTGACATCCTTCATATACTCTTGTTGCTTTCTCATTTCAGCAATGCGAGATTCCAGCTTGGCAACCGCGTCCACCTCTCCGACTTCAATACGTTGAGTTCCCTGGCCCGTGGCTATGCCGAGCGAAGACTCCATGCGGGCCTGGGCTTTGCGTGACCATTCAGTCAATTCCATCCAGCGTTTCTGAGCAGAATCAAGACGCTTTTGGTTGCGTCGTGTCGGAAAGTTGGCTCGCCCCGTAATCATGGAACTCACGGTTCGGGAATCCGCCGCCAGGGCAGCCAAGAGTTTGCTGCGATACCCTTCCTTGTAGCTTCGTATCGCCTCTCTCAAATCGCCCTGACGCTCGTCTCCGACACGACTTTTCAGACTATCATAGAGTCCCTGTATATGATCGGCGAACTCACGCTGTACAGAGCGAGCCCGATTTTCCGGGGAAAAACTACTTCCTTTATAGGCGGCATACGCCTGTTCGAACGGTAATTCGGAAGGTAAAACCACGGTATATTGAGCCGCATGTTTCTGCTCCACTTTTTCGGGGGTACTCAACCATTCCGTAAAGCGCTCCTTATATCCTCGCTGATCCTGACTGTCCGACGTAGCGTCTTGGTATTCCTTGTGCTTGCGTCGTATCCATTTGCTGAAATCCTCTGTGGAACCGTCCTGACGATTCTCCCAAGCGCTATAATAAGTCCCTGCGTGCTGCTGCTCGCTTGTCCTTGGTTCTCCCGGCACAACGCCCGTCTCCGGAAACGTCATACCCTGCGCCACTTCGGACGCCGGAACACCTCCGGTCGGACGTTCCAACATGATGGCAAGCGGAGTCCCCGGCAGCACTCCCGTTTGCGGAGCCTGCATAAACGGCTGTATTTCCGAGGCCGGAATCATTGCGGGTTGCTCGTTGGCAACAGCCTGCTTGCGCTCCTGAAGCGCCTGCGGTGTGGGCACAACCCGGACATTCCCGGTCGGCGAATGCGCCTTCATGCTCTGGACGGCGAGATGGGCATTAGCCGTGTCCGTCTGTGTCTCGCTGACGATTCGGCCTTGTTCGTCCAACGCCTGAACAACGATACCGGAGAGCGGTTCAGGTCGTCCCATGGGATAATCAAGAAGAAACTGACCAAGACGCTGTTCATCGATATCGAAGGGAATGGCCTGAGCAATGGCCGGATCGGCGGTCAGGACAAGCCCGTGCATCGTCGGAATTTGGTGAACACCCTGGGGAATATGCTGCGGCACGGGGGAACCCGGTGTGACGAGCATGGCCTTCTTGCTTGATCTGGGGTCAAGAATGGCCTCAAGCTGGGCCTGCGTATTCGATGCCGGTTCAGGAGAGGGAACAGGCGGGGCTTGGCGCTGTGCCTGCATCTGCTGATGCGCCATGCCGGCTTGGGCCTGCTGTTCCTGCATCTGACGAAACATTTCCTCGATGGGGCTCAACTGCGGCAGGACGCTGGTATGTTTGGCCTGCGGCGTAACCTGGGTTTTCCCTGGAATGCCCTCGGCGCGAGTCTCGTTTGAACGCGAAGGTCGCATATTGAGCAAATCGAAAGGCTGATTGGCTTGCGGCCCAGGGACGGGAGGAGTTATTTCGTCATCTTCCTCGGCCGGCATCTGAACCGGCTCACGAATGATGCCGTCAAGGTCGTTCGGTCCGGCATCCTTAAACGGAAACACATCCTCTTCAACGGTCTTGGAAGTCTGATCCGCTTTGAACGGGTCAACGGTCTCAAAAGACGTATCTTCTTTCCATGTCTCGGCGGAAGCACTCGCTTCGTCCATATCCCGCAGCCTATCCGTAGCAGTCGGGACGTCTTCTTCCTTGTTTTGCGCCTCTTCAACAAGCCGATGTCCAGGGCTCTGATAGTCCTTCATATTGAAGGAAAAATCGTCTTCAAAAATCCCTTCCGGGTCAAACGCCGTGACACCGAACTCGCGGGCGTTGCCGAACTTGGAGGTAAGGGATTTGTAGACATCGAGCAGACTGTTGGGACGACCTTGCTTGTCGTAGAAAATGCTTTTGTTGGCTTTGGCCTCGCGTCCAAACACAGTGGCCGCAGGCGCATCCGGCCGCATGACAAGGTTCTGTAGAAAGTTGACGGCCTGATCCGCGCCAAAGAAATGCGCAAGGTACAATTCACCGTTCGTCGGCGTCCGGCCGATAGCCTTTTCCAGCTGGACGGCATTATCGCGGGTCAAAAGCGCGGCCGCCAATGCATTGATTTCAGGCCGGTTCTTGTCGGCCATGGTGAAACCGTATTGCTGCCCGTACTGTTTGACCAAAGCTCGAAACGTGCCGTTGGTAATGCCGAAAAGACCGGTTGCCGTGGATGTTTTACTTGTCGAGTTGGGATTGAACCCAGACTCCCGGCCGGCGACAACGGCCATATAGGTGGGATCGACGCCAACCGTCTGAGCGGCGTTGGTCGCGACATCAAACATCTTTTGGTTCTTGCGAATCCCCATGTACTCGCTCGTACCGAAAAGTCCCTGATGCGCTCCGCTCATGACGAGGGTTGGCCCGGCGATCTCACGAAACGCCTCGCCCCACGTCGGGGCTTTGTCCGTGATGCCAAGTTCCTTGTTGATACGTCCCTGATTTTTCTCGGTCGCGGTTTCCCCGGCGATTTCCAACGCGGCTGAACCGGCAACCTTGGCGGCGGCTCGACCATAGGCCTTTCCAACAATGTCCTGCACAACACTCTTGAGAAGTTGCTTCCCTCCCATTTTGCCAAGACCGAAGCTCAAGGCCATGGTGATGCCTTCGGTCAAGGCTTCGGTGCCCGCCTCCCACAGACCGGCCTCCGATGCGTTGGACTCGGCGTCCTGAAGAATTTTGACCAACTGGGCATCCGTCATGTTCGGATTGAGCTCCCGTGTTTTCCTGGCCAAAAGATCCAACGTCGTATCTTTAGCCATGCCGTAGAACACGGGATAGGTGGTGGCCATGCCGGTTGCCACACCAGCTAAAGGACCGCCTGCCAAGTTTCCGACGAGAAAACCGGGAACGCCGGACGCCAGACTGGTACCGGAGGATTCAAGCCCCTGGGCAAGGGACCGCGTGACTTCGTTTTTGGCATAGAATTCGTCTTGAGCGCGACTGTCCGCAGTCCGATCATTAAGCCAGTCGATAAACCGGGTGGCCGCGTCATTGGGGTCGGCATAGACTTTCATGCCATGCAAAGACGCCTTATATGATCGTGCGGAACGAGCAAAATCCTCGGCGGCGCGAGGAACAGCCCGTGCAATGCCGTGGCCGATGGCCCCGGGTATATCCGTCCAGTCCGGTGTCCCCTGAGAATCTCCGCTCACATCTTGCTGGCCGGGCGCAAGTCCCTGCATGTCCAGAAGGTCTTCCTCGGTCCAGTAGTTTTTATTCCCACTTGGTTTGGCCGAAAAAGAAGGAGATGAAGACACGGCAGGAGCATGCATACTCATGCCATTCGGTTTCAGGATCGATTGTTCGTACCGCTGTCGATCCTCATCGCCCATCATGTCGACAAGCTGTTCATAGGTCAGGAAGTTCGGACTCGCGACCATGGCGCTACCTCCAGCCCTGTTGAGCCATACCGGCGGACGGTCTCTCGACCGGAACATATTTGGGTTTACCACGTTCGTCGTACCCGGCATGCTCGATAAATACGACCTGCCCGTCCTTGGTCCGAATTGCCCCACGCTGTCCTTCCTGTGTGGGCGGTCCAGGAAGCTCGCCGTCCATGCGTCCTGTCAAAACAGCCACGTCCACAAAATCCTGATACGACAAGGCATCCGGTTTCATCTGTCCTGTCATGGAATCGGCATTTGCATTTGCGTAGGCTTTCCAGGCGGAGTTGATTGTCTTCATGGCCTGGGACTGGTCGGCCCGCTGGTTGGCCCGATATCTGTTGGACGTGTCCGCTTGAGGAAACAGGCTGTCGATGGGTGTTCCCGCCATGGGCGTCATACGCTTGTCGCCTTCCGGTGTGACGGTGTTGAGCGTCCAGGTGCCGTCTGCGTTCGGCGTGACTGTCTGCGGCGACTTGGCCAGGGTCTGACCTTCAAGCTGCCGGTTGGCCGACGTAATACCTTCGGCGCTTTCAATGGGGAGCCAAGGCCCCCCCGTGGTCGGAGGCGTACCGTCCTGCGAAACAATCACCTCCCCGGAATAGGCATGCTTGTATGTCTTGGCGCGATTATTCTGGATATTCTGCGCCTGCGTCCCCGCTTCAATGCCCTTTGTCTGCGCTCCGATCTGCCCCGTTGAAGCCTGTGTTCTGCCGACATTGGCCGTGGTCAGGGCCGTCGCCGCCTTGGTCGAGGGCAGTCCTTCCTTGAAGAGCATTTCAGCCAGACCGGATTCAAACAGAGCCTGATCCTTGGGAGACACGGAAGCCCGTCCGAACTCGTTGAGCTGCGCAGTGGTGAAGGCCCGTTTGACCTGCTGACCATCTTTGGTCTGAAACAGCACATCGACGCCGGTTCCGTCCGGCTTCCATTGATAGTTCACGGCCGTATTTCCGTCAGGCATGTATTGATTATAAAAGCTCATCATGGGATGCAGATCACCGGCCTTGATACCGAGATAGGCCTTCATTCCGGCCATACGCATGGCCTTTTCCTCGTCTTCCTTCTGTTCGGACGATGTCATGGCGTCGAGCCGCCCGGTTTCGGCCTTGGACCGGTCCAGATCGGCCTGATGCTTTTCTTTGCGCATCCCGTATTCTTCGGGCATCTTGCTTATGCCGTAGGCTTTGACACCGACATCAAGCCCCTGATTGAGGCCTTCGAGAAGCGCCGTGATCGGGTCTTTCTGTTTGATCGGGTCCGCTTTGAGAATCTGGAATTTGGCCATGATGTTTCTCCCCCGCTAAAAGAACAACGAACCGACCGAAGCCAACCCGCCAAGCACACCGCCGACACCACCCAGAATGCTGCCCGTATTGTCCGGGGTCTGCGTCTGGGTCACGAGTGGCGACACCATGTTGCTGGCCGCCTGATTGCCGCCAAGAAACATGTTGCCGGCACTGTTCAGTCCCTGCTGCCCCATACCCAGCATATTCATGCCCATACTGGCGTAGAGCTGTTCGATTGGAGAAACGCTCTGCGACATGTTGTAGTATTCCGTGGCGTATTTGGTGGTCGGGTCTTCCCGGCTGTACTTTTCCTTCTCCAAGGCCGTGACCATATCGGGCGTGGTGTAGCCAAGCTGGGACAGACCGACGTTGTCCTGCAACGCACCGCGCCGGGCCGTGTTCCGGGCTCCGGCTTCGGCCGCCGCCGCACCAACATTGGCCGATGCCATGCCCGCGCTTTCCTGGTAGGGTTGCAGCCCCATTGATGCCCGGCGTCGATCGGTGGCGGCCTGATTCTGCGACAAGGCGAGTTTGCTGTCGGCTCCGGCCTGGGCGGAAGCCTGATCCGGCGAGCGCATGGCGTCATCAAGCGCACCATAGAATGTGGCCTGATTCTGACTGGCTCGCCCCTTGGCCGCATCAAGCTCGTTGCCGTAATCGTTGTAGCGCTTGGCCGATTCCTCATAGCCCATCTTGAGCCAGTCACCGTAGGCCTGCTTCTGGTCGCCGGACTGCTGCATGCCGGTTTTGAGCGAGTTCAGAACGTCATCCACCGAGGTAAATCCACGGGAGGTAAACTGGTTTCCCAGATTCTCCATTTTGGTGGCGTACTCCGCCGTGCCCGCCATAGTTCCCACGCCCATGCCCAGAGACCAGGGATCGAACAGAATATTGGTATCGGTTCCACCGCCGCTTCCGCCAAAGCACATGGCTACACTCCTTGCAGTTCCGAGACATACTCTTCAAACGTCTCGGTATATTGAAACGACTCCAGAACCAGCGAGACCCGGCGCTGCCATTCGTAGCCACCGATGAGGTAGGCCATTTCGAGAATGACGTCGGTGAGCCGGTTACGCAGGATGAACGAGACATGGTAATCCTGCCCTGTCCCCCGCGCCTCGAAGGTGTTGGCCGTGAGCCAATTGTTCACCCAACGACGCATGACCGGCAAAAGATGTTCCCGGTTTTGAATAAAGAACGAATTCTCATTGACCAGAATCAGCGCTCCCCAGAACGCCCGGTTGATGGCCGCGTTATCCACGGGCTTATCCCGGTCCACCAAGTCGTCCCAGATATGAGAGAGATCCGTCAGGATGTGACACAGATGTACGGCATCGCGATTGCCCTGCAACACGTCATGCAGCATGGTGATTTCGTTCGTGTTCATAGAATGGCCAACTCCCCCGCGTCCTCGATGACAAGTTCCCCGTCCACAATCAGTTCCTGATGAATGAGATATTGCCGGTACGTTTCCACGGTTGTGATTTCATCGGCCTCGACAATCCGTTTGATGGTCGGCCCGGCCTCGACCACGGCCGGATCGGGAATGACAATGGCCTGTTTACAGGCGGCCACGATGACGCCGATGATGTCGTCGCCAAAGAGTTCGTCCTTGGTCAGGGCCTGATTTTCGTCGTCCCCATCCCGTAATCGGCGCAGACTGTCCACGACGCTTTGGGCGAACGTCGTCTGTTCCGGCGTCCAGCCCGATGGAGGACTCGGCAACCCGGATTTGCGCTTGCCCGTGCTCCTGCCCGGATAATTTCCGGATCGACCCAACACCGCCTCAAGGGAATTGTTGGCCTTGCCCACCGAGCTCCCTCACTGTCGTTGCGATGGCCACCTGAAAGATCTCATGGGCGCTGCCCTCGATTTCCACGGACACGCGCCGCCCCTTGTACCGGGACGGCAGGCGCAGGATCATCCCAAGTGTGACATCGGAGTTTTCGTGAATGAGCTCCCCATCCACGTAGAGTCGGAAGATTAAAGCTGGAGGCGTTGCCATAATCATGACCTCGTGGCGAAGGAGACGTAGGCCCCGGCATAAACCCGTATCCATGAGGCTGTGTTATGGACCAGGGTGGGCTGCGTCTTGTTGCCGGTATCGGTCAGGCCGCATTCGTAGGAGAGATTCCGACCCCAGGCCCAGAGCGAGTTGTCCGCCTTCTTGATGCCCAGACTGTGCTGAAGCCCGGCCGCGATTTCGAGCCAGGTCTCCGTGCCGATCTGGATGGGGGAAGGCTGACTTGCCGTGTTGCTGTCTCCGAGTTTGCCGTAATCGTCCTTGCCCCAGGCAAAGAGAAGGTCATCGCCGTCAATGACGAGCGTATGCCCGAAATTGGTGGCGATCTTCTTGACCCCGGAAACACCCGTCACCTGGACCGGTTCGTTTCGCTGAGTGGTGTCGCCCAGTCCCAGCCGGCCGGAATCATTGTAGCCCCAGGCGTAGAGGTCGCCGGATGAACTTATGGCATGGCACTGGTAATACATGCCGCATTCGACCCGCACCCAGTTATTGAAGGTGCCGATCTGTTCAAAGATACTTTGGTACAACGGTGCCGTGGCCACGCCGAGAGAGCCGTAGTAGCCATATCCCGCCGCGTGAATGGTGCCGTCGGCCTTACGAGCCAGGGACACATCATAGCCGGCCGAGACCTCGGCCCAATCCACGTCCGAACCGACCTGGGTCCAGGTGTTGCGGGATGTGCGGTCGCCAAGTCCGAGTTGCCCCCAATAATTGTAGCCGCAAGCCCACATGGCCCCGGTGGCGTCAATGGCCAACGCATGCGTCTGACCGACGGACATTTGGACGAAAACGGGAGAAACGATTTCCGTCGGGACGTTCTTGGCGGTTGTCGTGCCGTCGCCGTGGACACCGTAGCTGTTGTTGTCTCCCCAGATGTAGACGGTGTCGTCGGTCTGGCCGATGGCGGTGAAATCGGCGTTGCGGCCACTGAGAATGAATTCCTGGCCGACAAGATTGGTCTGTTCGGACGGAATTTGAAATGGGGTCGCGCCTCCCATACCGCACTTGTTGGCACCGGTACCAAAGAGATAAAGCCCGGCCGTAACCGCGCTGGCGGCGATACACGGGTCATCCTTGGTCGTTCCGGCTCCGGGAACGGCGAGATTCTTGGCAACAACCGAGAACGTGGAACCGCATGAGGCATGGGTGAACGAGCCGGCCGTCCCGTCATCGCGAATCGTCGGCACCTTGGTCGTACCGTAGCCCCAGGTGATGAGCGCACCATCCTCGGCCAGAGCGACAACGTGTTCGTCGCCGCAGGCCACACGGGTAAACAGAGTGCATGTTCCGACCTGAGTCAGCTGGTATCTGTCAGCCGTGTCATCCCCGTGTCCGAGTTTGTAGTTGCTCCCCTGGCCGCACGTCAGAATGCGGCCGGAAAGCGTGAGAACCGCCATGAACTGCTTGCCCAAAGCGACATCCTTGAGAATCCCCCAAAGCGATTCGTTCCAGTTGTCGCCCTCAAAAAGCGTCGGTGCATTCCTGTCCGTGGTGTCGTTTAAGCCAAGCTGACCGTAGGTATTGCGTCCCCAGGTAAAAAGATCCGTAATCATAATGCCGGCACAAAAGGGTTCTCCATCCTGCGCGGTCACGACCTTGGTGAACCCTTCCCAGGACCACGTCGCCTCGGCCGACGCGGCGCACATCGTCGGACGAGACACCGTCGCGGGTAAATCCGGTCCCAAACAGCCGTCGGCGTTGCTCCCCCAACCGAACAGGACGCCATTTTTCGACTGAACCGTATTGGCCAGCGCCAAACTGAATCCCGGACCGGCGGCACAGTCGAAAAACGTTTGTCCGATGCAATTGCCGTCGCAGTCCACCGGCTCAAGCCGGAGAGGAAACAGGACGACGGCTCCAGCGGTATAGGCCCCCACCTGTCCCTGGTCGTTTTTGCCCCAGGCGTAGAGTGCGCCGTCCTTGATGGCCACGACATGGACCTTGCCGATGGACACCGCGTCCCACCGTCCCACGGCGGAGGTTGCCGGCGAGGAATTGAGGACCGTATCGGCGTTATAAATACCGAGTTCGCCGTTGGCGTTGATTCCCCAGCCATAGAGGCGCATCTGCTCGATGTGATATCGATAGAACAGGACGTTCTCGCCCCCGGCATACAGGGAACCCATGGCGGCATCGCCCAGGCCGATATTGGTCAGGATGGAAGCCAAAGCTCCCATGGCTCCGGTGAACTGGTAGATATTGCGAGGATGTCCCTGGTCCCCGCTGCTCGACAAATCGGGGTCGGAGGCAACACAGGTATCGCTAAAATCGTTGGTCGCGCCATCCGGGGTATTCGTGTCCACCGTGAACCCCGACACGCCGTCACCGGCTTCAAGCCGATCAATGGTGCCCGTGCTTCCATCCTGAATCGGTTCGGGTCGATCATACAACGTGTGGGCGCTTTCCGCCCCGCACTGCCCCCGATCATTACTGCCCCAGGCAAAGACCGTATTGTCTGCGGACACGGCCAAGAGATGATCCTTGCCCGCCGCCACTTTGTGCCAGAAATATTCACAGCGTGTGATGCGATACGGCCGGCTCCGGTCGCCGCCGACGGTTCCCGCACCAAGGACACCGTTGATGTCCCGACCGAAAACGAACAAGTTGTAGTCAAGGTCGATGACGGCCGTGAACCCGACACCGGCGGCCACGGCCTGAACGCCAAGCGGTGCGTCGTAATCCGTTGTCAGCCAGTGGAGTTCGACCGGAATAGTGGCGCTTGCCGGAAGCGTATCTACGGTATTGTCGATACCGAGTTGACCATAGCTGTTGTCTCCCCAGGCGAATGTCCACAGATTGCCGTCGGCGCAGACAACATGGGCAGGGTCTTCGCAGGACACGGCAATGGACCGGATAAACGGCTTGCAATGGTTCGGAAACATCACCGCCTGCATGGCGCTGTGACTGTCTGTCGTTCCCAGCCCGAGAAGGCCGTTCGCCCCGTTGCCCCAGGCATAGACGTTATGGTCGGGCGGATCGCCGACATAGGCCAGAAGTCCCGGTCCTTCGAGAACACTGCCGAACGACACGCCGTCTCCGGCTGCAATGGCCCACCATGTTTTGGTGTCATCGAGCAAAACCGGAACCAGGGAATCCCCGTTGCCGAGAAGCTGTCCATGGGTATCCTTTCCCCACCCCCACAATCGACCCGTATCGTCGATAGCCAGCGTATGATCCTTGCCGTTGGCGTACTTCTGAAAATTGTAGACCGTGTCATTCAATTTAAAAGCGTAGTTCCGGCTGACGGTATCCCCACTACCAAGCTGACCGGACGCGTTATCACCGATGCCAATACAATGACCGCTTGTTTCCTGTGTGAAATGCCAGGTCTTATACATGCCTTAATCCATACAGCTGAAAATGCAGCCCGGGCCGCATTCCGCTTTGAACTCGGGTTGTTCGCAGTACACGGCCGCGTCGGTGGGGACGGTTGATAGGGTAAGCGGTCCGGCACCAAGGAAAGCATGCGTGCCGAAGACCTGGACCTCTTCCAGATAACAGGGCGTACAGCCGTCTATGGGCGGGGTCGGGCCGTATGACGGTGGATCGTACTGGTCGCATTCGTCGATGATCCTCCCGATGATCTTGAAGGCGGTCATGGTGTGATTTTCCTCAAAGAGGAAATCCGCGCTTTTCCAGGTGAACGTCTTGAAGGCGCACTCCGCACCGAACACCAAGACAATGCGGTTGTTTCCCTCGGCATCCTTGCTTATGGCATAGAGGGCGTCCTCGATGCCGGCTTCGGCTAAAGCGGTGTAACAGGCTGACAGGCGCGTGAAGGTGGCGTCGGCGTCGCTCGGATCGAAGATGAAACCGGCTCCGCCGTCATTCGGCGTGCCGTAACAGGCGAGATAAAACCCGTCGTGAAAAGTCGCTCGGATGGTCTTGGGCTCCATGGCCTGCCAGTCCCGGCGTTTGAGCAGGCCCGACGTGATATTCTGGACCGATCCGTCCGGCGCAACCTGAATGATGCCGTCGGGCGAAGGATAGAGGACGCCGCTTCCCATGGAGATGATGCCCCGCTTACTGACGCAACCCTGGGGATATGGCAGCTTTACCGGGGTCAGTTCGTCGGGATAGGAGCCGGACATCAGATAGGGATGTTCCTCGGTGCAGACGACAACCGTGGTGTCGTACACGCCCAGACCGACCACCTTGGCATCGAAAACATAGCGGTACTTTTCCGGCCAGGCATGCGGGTAGTACGGCTCGGAAAAACAGACCTCGTTGTCTCTGAACCCGGCCAGTGAGCCCATACCGGTGACGATAAGCCCCGTCATATCCTCGGCCGGCGCAAGCCAGTCCGTGGAATACAGGGGTTCGACAAGATCACTGTCCGTCACGCTGTCGGCATACGTCGTTAATCCGGCATCGATCTCAGCCACGAAAAAGAACTCGGTCGCTCCGGCCTCGGTTGTCAGCGTGCGGTAGATTCGAACGTTGGTGATCCAGGTATATTCGATTGGTGGCACGGCAATGTTGGACAGCTGGACCGTGCCGTCGTGACTGCATGCGCACAGATTGGAGACGTCGCTGGCCGGTCCTTCCTCACCAATGTCCGAGACGAAGGTGTAGACATAGTACCGGTCTTCCTCGTCTCCCGTGCCCGCGTCGGAGACCAGAGCCAACAGCACGGAATCCGGGGCCGGAATGCCAAGAGGCCGAATCGCCTCGGCCGGCAATGTTGTTGTCTCGGCCACCATTTCATCGTGAAAAGCGATCTGCGGCACATCCCCCCAACCGGTGAGATAGAGCCGTTCCAGCCGGTCGTTCGTTTTGCCGGAAGGATAAAACACTGCGTCCACATCGTTTTCCGACGTGAGATAGACACCGGTGGAAAGCACCTTGAAAAAGGTAATCACACCCGCATCCGACGGCGTCATGACCTCGGCGTCGTCTTTCCATCCTTTGATATTGCGGTTTCGCAAATTCGTATTGCGGGCAAGGGACGCCTGGTTGTAGGCAATCTGGTTTTCCCCATAGCGCGGAGCCTCGCCCTGAAAGTAGCGCAGGTTGAGCAGCATCAGACACCCCGACCAGTAAATATGGGACGTTTGACCAACGGCCGGGCCGTGGTGAACGAGGCACTGGACTTGATCCGGGCTTTGACGATGCCGGACCGGAAAAGCTGATAATTGCCGGTTGCGTCCTGAGGCGACGTCCACGGCTTGCCCGGCTGACGCTGGAGACTGGCGGCCGCGCCGGACGCGAGATATTCGCCCCAGTCATCGAGCAGGTAATCGTCAACGGAAAGGTCACTGGAAGCATATTGCGGTTTGACCGCATAGTGGACCGTCAGCGCCCCGGCTTGGTCCTCCGCTGGTGTGGGGAACAGCATGAAGGCTTTGGCCTGATTCAAAAAGTAATAGCTCGACGTATCGGCCTCAGGCGCATCCCAGGCATCATAGGAACGCAACAGGACATGCTCGGGCATGGCCACAAGCCGCTTGTCCCCGATGGCGGCGTCAACGACCGTGACGACGGCGGTTCCCGCGTCGGGCGAAAGCGCATACTCCCGTTGTCCCGCCACCACATCGAGCCCGGTCTCCTCTTTCAGCCACAAGAGCGTGTCCTCGCAGAACATGATGAGCGCCCGACGCAGGTGATAGACCGCCTGAATGTCGGACACATTGGGGATGATGGGTTTGATCAAAGGCAAAAAGTCGTACAGGGAAACAGCCATGGCTCACCTCGCGGCAGCGGCTTCGGCCTTGGCGGCCTGGCTCGTCAGCAGGGATTTGGCGTTGGGATTGTTGAAGGACTCGGCTTTTTCCTTGAGACCGATCAACGAATAGGCGGTCTGGGCGTGCAACTGGGCTTGAGAGACGTTCCCGGCGTAGGCGGCTTCCTTGAAATAGCACATGGCCATGGCCATGAAGAACACGAACTCGACATAGGTGTCGGGCACATCCAAAAGGGCTTGTCCCTCGCACCGAAAGACAGCCGCTCCACTCGTCACGGTTTCGCCCACCGTGGTCGGCCAGGTCGGTTCCGTTGATCCGGCACTCCCGGCGACAATAGTCCGGTAGCCCATGCCGTTCTCGGCGTTTGGAGCGACATACCAGTCCAGGGGATAGCCATAGGCGGCCTGAAAGACCGTCTGCCCCACGGCCACGGGATTCGGCGCACGCGAATAAATGAGTTCAACCTGTCCGGTGCCGTCGTTGGGCGGCAACACGTCGAAGGCCGTAGGCTGGTTCTGGTCAAAGAGGTAGTTACGGACAACCGAAGACGCGTCCAACTGCATCCAGTTCCCAATTTCCACACCAAGGGCATCCCAGTCGGTCAGGGTGATGATCTGACCGCCCAGACTGCCGATATTACGGATAAGGCGCAGCAGCATGATGCCGTCGTCGGGAATAGTCTGCTGTGTCCCTGGCCGTAGTTCAAGAATGGTCCGCGTTGCCGTTGCATCCGGCTTGTCGAGCACAAGCAAGCGCTGGGCGGCGTTGATCCCGTCCAGTTTCTCGGCCCATGTCCACGTGAGGTGATCCTCATCGTTCATGGTCTGGGCCATACGCCAGAGGATATCGGCAACGCGAACGCTCATTTCGATTTTCCTTGTCCGGGTTTCTTGGCAGACACGCTTTCTTCAGGTTCAGACCCGGTCGATGTAGCGGAGTTCTCCACCACGACCTCAACCAGATCCGAACGCCGGGAAAGCGCCTGGGTCCACGGCCAGACAACGCCCGTCCGTGGATTGCGCAGATACCTTCCCGGCTTTCGGATATCGGACATAATGAAACCTCCTAAATGACGTCGGCGGTGTAGGCACAGCACAAGAGCGCCACGTCAACGACAGCCGAACTGGCGGCATTGTCCATCGTCATAAGAACCGTGCCGTCGCTCGTGTAGAGCTTGCCCATGGTATTGGGCGTGCCCTCGACCAGAGCGGACATGCCGTGCGAAGCCGCATTGAGATCGATGTTGCTTCCGAACTGGGTGACGCTGCCGCTGTCGCCCAAATCGGCGGTACAGGCCGCGCCCTCGACTGTGGCAACCTTCCAACCGGCTCCCAGAACCCAGGTGCCGGCAGGGAGATCGAACAGGCTCACGGTGTCGCCGGCTCCGGCATTATGCTGACTGAAGTCCACCCGCTTGCGCAGGACGAACACACGAGCCGGAGCGGCGTAGGGAACGCTTTTGCCTTGCGTCAGATCAATGGTAGCCATAGTTCACTCCTCCCTTTAGCCCTTGGTGGCGTACAAAACGGCCAGGGCTTCGGGTTTGTTGACCTTGAATCCATAGACGTTGAGTCCCTGAATGAGTTGCCCGAAGGTCTGACTCGGTTCCTTGTAGCGGACCTTGGCCAGCTGGGCGGCAAACGTCGTGGACGACTTCTGTCCGGCCATGATGTAGGTGGCGGAATCGGCGGCGTAGGTCGGCAGCAGGTTCGAGGAATACAGTTCGAACCGATCGATCATGCCGATACGGCCGTTACGGAGAATGGACTTGCCGTCGCCGGTCAGGCTGGCGTCCTTGAGGTCGCTTTTCATGATGAGCGAGCGGAACCAGGCAGGAATGACCATCCAGCGTCCGGTTTCCGGGACATTCTGCTCGTCGAGCACCTGGCCGAGATCGACAATGTAGTCGATGACATTGACCTTGGTCAGTGCGACCGGAGACCCGGTCGTTCCCAGGTTGATGTTGCCGGACTTGCGACCGGCTGTCGTTCCGACGTTTTCGGCGCTGGCGTCGGCATAGATTTCACCCAACACTTCGGTGTCGATGACGATCTTCATCTGCTCGGACGCGTCTTCCGAGAACATATTCATCAGGTTGACGTCGCTCTGATGGGCGTCGATATCGTCCACCTGGGCAGAAAAGGCTTTCGCCCGGTCCACCAGCAATTCCAGTGTCGGGGCGTCGGGATGCTGTGTGGGCAGAACCCCGTACTTTTCATAGTCGGTGATGACGATATCGGGTTTCTGACGGATAATGACCTTGTCTCCGACGTTCTTGACCTCACCTTCCCAATTCGAGTTGGTAATAGCCTGAACGGTCGAGGCGTCATAAAACTTGTAGTTGATTTTGCCGGACCAGACTTCGGGCACAAACGTCCCGCTGTACTGAACTGCCCCGGAAGTTGCGGGAATCGCCATGATATTGGCTCCTTCTTATTTTACGACATCACCGCACACGCCCTTCGGCAAATGCTGTGGCAATATCGGCTTCGATTCGTTGAAACTCGGCTTCCCGACCCCGGTAAGCTCCCTTACGCGCATCGTCGTACAACCTGTTTATCTGCGCCCGAGTGAAGTGTGTTCGCCCATCCTGTGCTGCATTACCCGGTGCACCTGTCTTCGATGGCTGAAGATTCGGGGCCATGGGCCGTTGACTCTGTGGCTTGGGTTGCTGTTGCGGCGTAGCCGCCTTCCTGTGCGCGTCGAACTCCTGAAACATCGCGACAGCCGGGCGGAAATTCCCGCTGTTGATGGCCGCCGCCAACGTCTCCCATCGAGAACTCCCGGCCGGGTCGAACGGGTTTGCATCTAAGAGATAGTCCCGGAATGCGGGGTCGTTGTTGATGTCTTCGAAGTTCGGCACGTCGCGGGCCATGGTCTCCCTGAAGGCATGCTGGAGGCGCTCCTGTTGCGATACGCGCACGGTCTGGCTGATGCCGCCGATCTGCTCGCGCAACGTGTGAAGTTCCTCCTGCTGCCTTCGGTGAGACCTGATCATCGCGGCCGCGACCTCGGGGCCGAAGGTGTCCACCAGCTCATCCTCTTTCAGGCCATAGAAACCGGTGTCCGTGTCCACAGTCTGGTCCGTCCCTTGCTGCTCATGGGCGGACCGCTGCGGCGTCTGGTCGGTGGTCGGCGTCTGCTGGTGCTGTTGAAGAAGCGTCAGAGCCTGATTGAGCGAGGTTTGCAGCTGGCCGATCTGCTCGCGCATGGCGGCGGTTTCGGCACGGTATTTCCCTTCGATCGTCCGGTAGCGCTGTTCCCAAGGATCAGTCTGTTGAGCTGGATGGGTCTGGTCCACAGGATGCTCTTGCGTCTCCGAGCCAGCATCATCCTCGCTGTCCTTGGTTTCGAAATCCGGTTGATCCTGGGATTGCCGTTCCTGCTGCTCATCCTGACGGGCCTCGACCTCGTCAACATGGGGTTCCGAAACATCAACGCGGGCTTCATCTTGAGTCTCCGCGTCGTTACTTCGGCCGTCCTTGTCCTCACGCAGTTTCCGCATCAGCTCGTCCGCCGCTCGATCCTGGTCGAGTATGGTTTTCGGGATGTGGGCCGTGTGGGAATCCTGGGTCTTTTCCATGTTGAAATTCCTTCTTTATGCCTGCCGGGCGATATCCTCGGCCTGCTCGATTTTAGTGAGAATGTTTTCCAGTTGCCGGGCCTTGCCCTGGTTCTGGCGCATGATTTCGGGATTGTCGTTCCAGACAACCGCCTCTTTGGCCGCATCGAGACTCTGACGAAGCCAGCCCTCGAAGGTTGACCAATCCTCATGTATCTTGAGCCGGGCAATGGCCCTGGCCACGCGGGCTTTGTCGTCGGAAATCTTGGGTGTACTCATCGGGATGCACCGCCTTGAGCGAGGTTAAAGGCATAATCAAAGACCTGCTGGAACCGGGGATCAATAGTCCCGGTCTGCTCGTCCTGGAATCCAAAGCGTTGGGCGACCTGCTGGCTCATCAAACTGCGCGGATCATAGGACTTGCCACCCCACTCCAGTTGCTCGCCGCGCTGGGCAAGCTGGCCGAGAATGGCGTTACGCTGGCTGTCGCCCATAAGGGACATCGGAGATGACGGATCGCGGGACTGGAAGGTATTGGCGTTGGGAATGACGGTGCCGTCCTCGTCAGGAACGATGATCTCCGGGCCGTCCTCCCCGACAAGATAGGCTTGTCCTTCCTCGACCGGTCCGCCCATAGCCCGCGCCCCACCGAACAGGGCGGCCTGTTTCCCGCCCTTGGTCGCGCCGGACGCTTCAAGTTGCTGGGGCTTTTGCGGCTTTCCCGGTTGCCCCTTGCCTTGAGCCGCCGCCATGGCCTGTTGCTGCCGGGCCATCTGCATCATCTGCATTTGACGCATCATGGCTTGCTGCTGAATCTGTTCGGGAGTGGGCACGACATCGTCGGCATTGATGTCGAGATCACGCACATGAGCACGCAACAGCTCGGCAATGCCCATGTCGCCGACGATCTGATGGACAATGGGACTGGACAACACGAGTTGCAGAAACTCGTTGCGCCGCACCTGGAGCTGTTCCTTGACCAGAACGCCGGACGAACCGCGTGCAATCAGTTTGATGTCGCCCCGGTAGGGCTTGTTGAAGAAGTAAATGAGATACTCGAACACCCGATTAATGACCGGTTCGACCACATCGTTGTCGATATTACGCACGACCTGCTGAATCTGCTTCGTGGCCGCCTTCATCATCATGGACAGCCCTGTGGCGGTTTTTAAAGCGCCGCTCTCGCCGCCCTGACCATAGGAATACTTGGGAATGCCGCTCTTGTTGTCGGCTTCGGCAGCGGCCCATTGATAGAGCGCCATGAGTTCATTGACGACAATCGGCGGTTGGTAAAATTCGATCGGTTTGGCCGATGCTCCGCCCATGTCATAACGATTGATGGGCCACACTCGCCACGGCCGGATATCCTCGACAGGCTCACCCTCCTGCAACGCCGACACATCGACCATGACCTGAGGACCGCTCGACATGGCCACGTTATCGACTAGATTCCGGGCCGCCGCGTTGCACACGTCCTGCACGTCCCGGATAAGCTGCGGGATGGATTGCCCCCAGAACGAGCCCGGTTTATTGCGCAGACAGGCCTTGTGATAGGGCCGACGTCCCAGAGGATCGCCGTTCAACTCAGCCTTGATAACCCGTCCGCCGACAATCCAGACCTCGGCGTCGTACTCCATGAGCGGGTCCGGGATCTGACTGTCATCCATGCCGTACTCAAGGAGCATCGAACCCTGAACACGCCCCCAGAACTGCAAGGCTTCCAAACGGCCTTCGGGATCATCCTGCCAGTTGCGTCGGCCTTCGAGATATTCCCGCGTATTCGTGTCCGTGGCATCGAGACGCAACCCGCCCACACCGAAACGATAAACCATGAGAACCATGTCGATTTCATCGGCATTGAACGCGGGCAAGCCGCGCAAGTCCAAGAGGTCAGACCGGGTGAAACGGTGGCGCTCGATGATGTAGCCGTCGTCCATGGTGCGCGAAAGCGGAGCCGGAAAAATATCAAACGGACTGACTCGCTCGAACCCCAGCACCTGCGTGTCCTCGGCTGCACGCTCCCCATTCGCCCCCCAGACAAGGCGCTTTTCCAGCTTGATAAACGGTCCCTTCAAAAATGCGGCCGGAAACGTCACCAGGTCGTCGATGAACTCCCGGAAGGCCCGCCGAAAGTTCGATTCCAGCAACACATCCTCAATCTCCCGTTCGATCTTTTCTTCCTCCGACGCCGCAACTTTTTCGACCTGCTGTTTGAGCTTCTCCTTCATCTCTTCGAGCAACTGCTGCATGGCCTGAGGCGGAATCTGTTGACCGGTCTGCATCATGATCTGCTGGGCGTTCATCATGATTTTCTGACTGATGGCCTGTTCCATCTGCGGCGGCACATCAGGCACGGGCGTGGGTCGTGTTCCCCAAGCTTTGTCATCGGCAGGCAGCAAAATATCTTCAAGCCAGGACGCGGCCGCCGTGCATTTCTCGTCAGTGAGCATCATATATATAGTTGATGTCCCGCCGGCCGCGCCGATCTTTTCGAGAATGCCGGGATCGTATTCGCCGTTACGCTGACGCAAGGCGGAGAACATGACCTCTTCAATGTCGGACTTGGCGTTCTTGGCGGCCTGCCAACACTTTTCGACATAGGCGGCCAGAGACGCGGCAACCTGCTCGGCCTGTCTCGCCTGGTCCTCGGCCCGAGCCTGTGCTTCCAGTTCGGCCAGATATTCGGTGTTCGATTGGACAAACATACTCAGGCTATCCATTGCCTTTTCGCCCTGGCGGAAGTCCCGCGACGGCGAGCTTTGGCGCGTTGCACCGTATGATCGGAAAAGGTGAGACACAGGGCATCGGCCAGGTTGGGACTGGGCAGTCCTTCCTTCTTCATTTCATCCTTGGACCAGGCCTTGATTTTGCCCGAGACAGGCTCGATCTTGTATTTCTGGGTGGACAGTTCAGCGATGAGGTCTTGGGCGGCTCCGGCATCAGGTAGAATCCCGCCTAAATGTTCTACAAAGAACTCGCGGACACGCCACCAGAGTTCGTCACGCAGACGGTGAAATTTACGGCTAAAGGCCGAGGCTTCAGCCACGTTGACCTCGGCACAGGGAACTTTCAGGGCTTTGAGCCGATCATAGACTCCGGCCCCGATGCCGATGACATCGACACAAGCCACATCGAACTGCTTTTGCTTGTACAGCTCATGCACCTGGCCGGCCGTCTCCATGGTATCGAGGCCGTACCAGTCCTTGGCGTAGGTAATGAGATTGCCCTGACGGACGACCACGGCGCTTGCATCGTCGCCATACCGCGCCACGTCCACGCCGCATACGCGCAAGGTCTCGCTACTCTGCTTGATTTCACGGCCCACAGCCGCTTCCAAATCCCCCAGAGGAATAAGGGCATCAGCTGATGCCTTGGGAAACTCGCCCAGCACGCGAACTCGGTACACGTCCGAATCCTTGCCATATTTGCGTTCCATCGTGGCTGGGTAGGACGGATCGACATGCGGCGAATCGAGGCAGGACAAGTGAAATGTGCGCCACTCGGACCGCATCTTATGATGGGAATCGTAAAAATAGCCTTCAGTGCGCGTCGGGTTGCCGATCATGATGACGCGGGCACCGGGCGTGGACAACGCGCCTTCGGCGACCTCAAATATTTCTTGGGGTACGCCCGAGGCTTCTTCAACAACAAAGAGCAGATTCTCGGCGTGAAATCCCTGCAAGGCTTCAGGGCTTTCTTTCCGGGCGGTTCGAGCCACGGCGAACCGGTCTGAACCTTTCCCCGTGTAGACGATTCTGTCGGCACCGATCTGAATGAGCCTGCGCATGGCGGGCGGCATTTTGGCGTGCCACTTCTTGATCTCAGGCCAAAGGACGTCGAACAACTGATGCGCCGTCGGAGCCGTGCAGGGAATCCGACTATTGTCGTTGAAGGTAAGAAACCACAGCATGAGCCAGGCCAATGTGGTGGATTTGCCCGTTCCGTGCCCCGAACGCACCGAAACATGCGCACCGGGTTCGACAATGACGTCGAGAATCGCGGCCTGCTGCTCGGATGGTTCGGCACCGAAGAGAAGACGCACGAAATAGACAGGATCACGCGCCGCTCTGGTCATGGCTTCACGAACCGCGTGAGCTTTGGGGTTGCCTGTCATCACAGGCGATAAAGAGGGCGCACTGGCGCTATGCGGTTTCGTTTGCACGGTCGGCGATATCGTCGATGAATTTTTCGAGTTCGGCCTGTTTTTCGCTGGTACTCGTGTCGTCGAGGTTGAGGGCTTGGCGTTCGATCTTGACCAGGCGGTCAAGGCTCTGGACAAGGTTATTCAGGTTCTTGGTTTTGACGGACAGCCTGTCATTGGACACCTTCACCTCTTGAGCGAACTGCGAAACAAGGTCTTGCAGATCAGCCGCAACATGCTGATGTCGCTTGATGACCGACGCCGCGAAATCCGAAACTTCTTCAATTATTTCGCGTTCATGGGCCGCGTTCCAGGTGGAACGCTCCGTGGAACGCATGGAACTCTTAGTTTTGGCGGCCCGTCGGATGCTCTCGGAAACATCCCTCGTCCAACCGTACTTTTTCGCATGTCGGTTTATCGAAGCGTGCGTGGTTCCATGCTGAGAAGCGATCTCCCGCACGGACAAAAGCCCCGCTCGATACTCCCGCTCGATGCGCTCCCAGTCCGGCGCTTTCCTGGTCTTCTTCGCGTCCGCCATGACCTACCCCTTCCGTTGCCGCCGCAGTTCGTCTCGAATGTCGCGCAAAAGCGATTCAATGCCGTCCATGCGCGTTTCAAGTCGTTCCATTTTGAGCGCACCGCCCATGATCTGCTCGCCCTGGTGTTCCCAACGTTTCGAAGCCACTTCGAGCGACTCCACCCGATGCTCAAGCTCCAGGCCGAACGAAAGCATGGTGACAACGAGACCACCCATGGCGAGCAAGGAAGGAATATTGATCTTGAGGTCCAAACACAGGCCTCGCTTGCTGCTGGAATCGCACACTAGGGCCATGCTATCGGCTCCCCTGCTGTCGGTCGTCCTTGCGCCGACTCCCAACCGACGAGCCGAAAGCAAATGAAAACAACGAAACGATAAGATAGTTGACCGTTTCACTCGCCTTGTCCGGCAGGCTCGATCCCATGAGCGTCGCGCCGATCATGGTCAGAAACGCGGCACAGACCGTCAGACATACAGCCACGGCGACCAAGGAATAGAGGTTACGGTTGATCCATTCCATCACACTTTCCCTCTGCATGGCCGTTGTTTCCGTTTCATCACACAGACGTAACGGCCTTTGGGATCAATGATGAGATTGGAACAACCACGACACGTGAAATTCGGCACACAACTCATGGCTACAACCCCAAATACAGCATCAGATTGCGAACCCGGTTGAGCCAGCCCTTGATAAACGCCTCATCCTTCGGACGTCTCGCCCACAATCCGACGTAAAAGCCGGCTCTGGCCAAAGCCATATCGCGAGCAAGGACTTCAGGACCAATGCGGTCGGCAACAGCATGACAGGCGGCCTTGGTCTTGGGACCGACGTCGCCGTCGAGAACAAGATCAGCACCATGGACGTTGAGCACGGCCTGAAACAATTTGGCCGCAGAACCGGATGTAACGGAATGATCGAACAGGGCATCGCCGAGGATTTCGGGAAGATCACCGCAGCCTCGTGAGTCGTAATACTCGCGGCGGTAAATGGTCTCGGCGTCCTCGATAGTCAGATCGACAACCGGCTTATCGCCGATGCCGTCACCATTGAGATCCGCCATACGGTCCTTACGACCGTCGCGGGCGTCGGAAATGCCGAACTTGGTAATGCCGCCGGGATCAGACGGATGATCGGAAACACGATCACCACCTTCAGCCCTGAGGGTGAAAGGCAGGATGGTTTTGAGACTCATGCTCGCCTCCTAAGTTTGAGACGAGCATGAACGAGTTTTTAAAAGAGAATCAACCTAGATAGGCCTATCTGGCAAAAAAACAAAAATACGTCCTATTTATTGACAGAAACAGATTGAAAACTTATTAAAAACTTATGAATGAGATCGAATGGACCACGAAAGCACGTCGCCAATTTCGCCGGATTGATGCGACACAACGTAAAGCAATACTTGCCGCTATCGGGACACTGGCAAATTGGCCGGATTGCCACAACGTCAAGTCGCTCGTCGGAAGAAATGACTATCGCTTGCGTGTTGGACGCTACCGCGTACTCTTTACGATCTGCGAGGATAACGAAATTCGAATCATTTTCATTGAGGAGGTCAAAAAACGTGATGAACGAACATATTGAACACCAAGTTTTGCGGGGACCGAATGGAGAACCGCAGTTCGCCGTTATTCCGTGGGAAATATTTGTCGAACGGTTTGGGGCAGACCAAGACGAGAACGTCACCATCCCACATGGAGTCATTGTTATCGAAGAGGAACGTGATTGCTCTCTGGTACGAGCATGGCGTGAATACTTAGGATTAACTCAAGCCGACGTTGCCGAGCGGATGGAGATAACACAGTCAGCGTATGCGCAAATGGAATCGAAGGATGCCAATTTACGCCCTAAAACGCTCAAAAAAATTAGCGCAGCTATGGATGTCGACTGGCGTCAATTGCAGGACTAAAGCTTGCACCTGTTCTCCAAGGCCTGCCAACACCTTGCAATGATGCTTCAGTATACACGCTCTGAATCATCTCCACCGTACTGTAGGCATGGCCACAGGCGGAGCATCGACGCTTTCGACTTGCTCCATCGGTCTTTGTTGCGAACGATGCGGCTCCGCACAACGGACAGTCCCGCCCTGGAGATTCGACGGTGGCAATGACATGGTCGCAGGGTCCACATAGTCTAAACCGGATGTTCCCGGTCGTACTCAAACGCAACATCTTGGCTCCGCATTTCGGGCAATCCATGCTCAAAGCTCCGTATATTCCCATTGCTGTTTCTTCCACTGGGCAAAGAGGAACTTCCAGCCCCACGCCCGTACCAACCTTGCCGCCACCAGCCGCTTTATCCTGGCATCCTCCCGCTCATACGCGCCTTTGACTTCGATGATCCACGTCGCGCCTTCCCTGTCCGTCGCGACAAAATCCGGGGTGTACCAGCATCCGCAGTCGGCCAGCCTGATCTTGCAGGCTTCAAACCCGTAGCTCCGTATCAGGCCATCCCGCTTGCGAGGTTCCAGGTAGTCGCAGACGAAACGAGCCTCGGTGCCGTTCATTCTTTTTTCGCGCGGACCGTTGACCGTGCGGTGCGGCCGCAGGTTTGTTTTGCGAGTTATTTCCTTTTTGGAAACACGTGGCTCCCTGCCGGTTCGGAAGTATTCGCGGGCCTGTTCGGCGGTCCAGATTTCGGTCATGCGCTTCCTCCCACGCCTGCACACTGATCCCCCAAGGGCAATGTGCATACCCACTCCGCAACGGCGGCGGATCAGTCTCCGCATACTGACCCCAGTCCCATCGCCCCAGACACCAGCCCCAACGGCCGATACAGGGCAATGCGGGATTGATGTCACAGGGTTTCATTGCATCCGCCCTCGTTCCCGATCCAACGCGGCAATCCAATCCGGGCGTTCACCGCCATGCAACGCCCGCCGGATATCTCTTGCCCTGGCCGCATTACGCTTTGCCATGGCTTCGATCTTCTCCGGTGATTCTGGAAGTGGCACATGGGTGGTCTCGTATTTCGGCTGTGCGTGCTCATGAAACTCAAGCAACTCAGCTGGAGTCGGCCAGAACTTGCATCTCTTCCTGGCCAGAGCGCAGGCTCGTATCAAGGCATCGTCGTTGAGTTCAGCCAGATCTTCAACCCACAGTTCCACAAGGGCTTGGAGAGCTTCACTGCTACGCCGTTGGTAAACCAGGGAGAATTTCGCCAGTTCCCCTATGATCGCACTTTTGCTTGGCATGATTTTGACCTCGCATGTATTCCAGCGCGATGAGCGCTTGGTCTCGTTGTTCCGCGTCCTGACACTGCGCGTAGGTTTTCGGCACGGGACCGTCACGCGAATGTCCGCGTGACATGGCCGTGACATCGTGCGTGACGTGATCGTCCTCCACCGCTGCCGGAAGCTGGTCCTTCCAACGCCGCTTCCTGAGCCAGTTTGCCGGATCGGGAATGAATTGCCCGCCATTTTGCTGCCAACGGGCCGACTTGCCTTGAGCCAAAAGAGCGGTGTGAAGGGCACAAATCCCCGGATGCTGCCGTTTTTTCTTGAGTTCCAACCAGGCAATCCAGGCGTCGTCCTGGCTGGACTTGTTCGGGTACGCCTCCCAAAACTCCAAGAATTCCAGGCTGTAGCCCTCGATTCCGGGTGGTTCGCCCTCGGCTGGTGCTTCTGGCGATGTGGGGTTTTCGGCCTGGGAATCGGGTGGGTCAGCCTCGCGCGTGCGTGCGCGATATATATTTTTCTCTTCTTCTTGTTCTTTGTTCTTTGTTCTATGATTAGCCAAACCGTTCCCTAAACCGTTTGTGGAACCGTTACGTGAACCGTTCACGGAACCGTTTGCGGAACCGTTCACGTAACCCTCGACATACCCTTCCGGGAAGTGTTCACGAAACGGCCTAAGGGATTCAATTAACTCGTTTACGTAACCAAAAGTACGCGGCAGAAGTTCCAATTGCCTGGCGATGGATTTCCCGCAATTGGGATTGGGGATGGGGTTGTGTTTGAGGAAGTTCGGAATGAGAATCCAGTCCGTGTTCGGGCAACACAGGACAAATCCTTTGGACGACAGTTCCTCGAACCGTTTCGAAACGGTTCTCATGCCCCACCCGAGATCGGCGGCGGCATAGCCTTGCGGCAACCGGAAACAGCCGGACGGGGTTGTATGGGGACCGGTGAGAAGATACAAAAACAACAACCGTGCCTTGTCGGACAGTTCCATGACATCTTCTCTCAGCCAGAACTTACTATAAACAACGCCGTAATCACGCATAATAGACACCCTTGTGAGGCAGGTTCAGCGTTGAGCGGAACCATGTCTTGGGGGTTGGTGGAACCGTTTCGCAAACCGTTTCATGAACCGTTCAAATTGTCTGTGTTTCAAGGTTTGACAAAATGCCCACAATAAACTGTGCACCCTTTTGCGTGACAAGCGTCTGGGTACCGACCTTCATCTCGCCTTTAACCTCAAAGCGACGTTCGATAACCCGGAAAAGATGCCGTTCCAGATAAACTTGTTTGGGCTCATTGTTGGTCATGAGAACGCCTTTCTCGCGCAGAATGCGAAACAGGCGATTGCGACCGATACCGAAACGCTTGTGCAGGGATTTGGCGATTGAGCTGAAGGGCAGAGCATTGCCCGCGTTAAGCAACGCGTCGGCTGCTTCAGCCTTGGGGCGAAGGCGGTCGCGCTCGGCTTCCAGGGCTTGAGCCTGGGCTTCCAGAGCGAGGCGTTGTTCGCGTTCGGCTTTCAAATTCGTGGCAAGTCGAATGATCGTGTCGGGATCGGTCAAAACCTCTTCGATCCTGGCCGGGGTCAGGTAGGCACCATGTTTTCGTATCGACGGGACAACCTCGCCAGCCAACCACATTTGGTAGGAAAGGGCTTTGGGCTTGTCGCTTCTTCCGAGAAAGAAATACACGCCCTGTTCAGAAAGGACTGCCAGGTCTTGTTTTCCCCCAGGGGTCAGAACCGAATTGACCCCCTTCCACAGTTCGGGAACATGAGCCAGAGTTGCCGATCCAGCCCACTTGTACTCCAGGGCTTCTGCTATATCCTTGGCCACAAACCACGGCTCCCCTTTGATCATCGTGACACGGACAGACTTGAACTCTGGATGCTCGAATATGCTGATGTCAGTCATGATTGCCCTCCGACTTATCCCGCCGTTTCACCCACCACGTTTCGATCCCGATCACCACACAGGCCAGGACCAAACCAATCAACAGGCTCTCAATAACGGTCTCGATCATGGCGCTACCTCGTTGGTGAAAACCGCAACCTTGTCCGGGTCTTCCAACTGAAAATGCGGCCGCAGTTTCCGCATGATCTCACCCGCCCGCACCTGGATGGCGTGAACGTCGTCGTAGTAGGTTCGTGCGGATATCGCATCGAGGGGACGTCCCGAGTCCGTCCCGGCCTGCACCGCCACGGCCAACTGCCCCACCGCATGCATGAAAAGACACAGCTGCCGGTGCATGTCGGCCTGTGTCATTTCGGGTTGGGCATGTTCGCTGTCCGGAAGTTGGGCGGCGAGATGTTTCAGAAAGACCGTGCTGCCCGTTCTGGTGATGGAAACGATATCGATATAATGCGGCCGGCAATGGACCTTGTTCCGGTCGAGTTTATCGACCATCACCCTGTACGGCAGATCATGATCCTCGCAATAGTTGGTGAGTCCGCCGGACGACTTGAGTCCCCGTTTGAACAGGTCGCAGACATCGGCGATGGACATGAATTCGAATTCGTGCAGTTCCTCGCGCGGCAAGAAAATATCCATGCTCCAAACTCCTTGTGGGGTTTTCTGATTGCATGAAGACGTCGAACGAGGCATGCGTAAAACATGGACGTCCGCGCCTACCTCCGACACGGCTCAAAAGGCCCCTACCTTCGCATCCGGCTCTTGACCGGATCGTCAGTCACATTTCGAAATCTGCCCTTGCCCTCGTCCCTTGACCACGCGAGCGCCCATGCCCAGGCTTTGGCCTATGTGTTGAATCGGCATCCCGGAAAACGGGTTGTCATGCAGCTTTCACTTCCACTTTCAATAGGAGACCGGTTAAAAAATTGATTACCTTGAAATAAATCCCGCATCTCCGTACAGAGTAATGATCCATCACAACCATAAAGCCGTAAGGAGATGTGGAAATATTGGAAAAATATCAGACAGACCTCAACTTGGTGATCAGCAGCCAGGGGGACACGCTGCCATGTATCACTCTTCCCTTGGACGACCTCGCCAGTCTTGATGAAAGAGATGAATGGCCAGCAATCTACATTTTTGCATCCGTGAAACAACTTGGCGTCATTGAAGAAATACAAAAACATTACACATATGATGTTTCCGTCGTGTATATCGGACAAACCGACAACCTCAGAAGACGAATGCAACAACACAGCGGCCAAGAACACGACGGCGCAAAGTTGCCCTGCGCCCGAAAACATGGAGCAACCCATGTTTTGGTGCATTTTGTCGATGGCGTTCATGAGGATCGTCGCATTGCCTTCGAACAAGAGTTGATCAAGCGCTTTGCCCCTGTATGCAACGAGCAATACGCCGCCAATGCGCTTTCGGCATGGCTGTCCGCTCTTCGGAAGTAAACCTGACGGGATGCCTGGCCCAATCATTGTAAACTGCGGCAACGGTTGCGACATCGCCACGCCGAAACGCGGCCCGGCATGTCTCCCAATAAGAGCGCCCCTCGACGTCTTCAGGATCAACCTGGTCCAGATGCGACATGAAGTCTTCATCCATGTCTTGTTCTTCGAACTGCGGAACGTATGTCTTCAGTTCTGCAATAAACGCCTCTGCCCCTTGAGGAGGAACGATCAAAGAGGGGAAAGGAGCGTCCGAGCCTCCCCTGACCATGACGGGCTTGAGGAAATAGGCAAGTCCCTGAAGCCCCTCGCATTCGATTTCGTTTTGGGGGCTGAAGCGAATGCCGTCAGCGAGAGTAACAAAGTCAACGCCAACGATTGCACACAAGCGCGCAAGAGCTTTGTCTTCGTCGGAAGATATTGGCTGCAAAATAAGATCATCGTTGATCCAAGAAATTTTCATAACAACCTTCCTTTTACAAAGAGGGAGAGCTAAAAATGAGAGAAACCAGCCCGCAATACTGCGAACTCCAATTCAACGGACAGGAGACCGTCACCTTCGAGGTCTTCCCGCGTGATTTCGCTGTCGGCAACACCGAAGGTTTCGTTGACCTTCCCGCCTTGTATGTCTTTGCGGAACAGACCGGCTTGAGCGAGAGGACCGGCAAGCCAGCATTCCGCATCGTGAAGGCAGGCGAAACGGAAAATCTCAGACAATGCCTGAAAGAACACCAGGAGGAACAGGACGGCACCCATGTCCTGGTCTGCTGTGTGGAGCACCTGTCACGAGACGAACGGGTCGAGGTTATGAACAGGCTTGTCAAACGCCATTCCACGACCTGGGACGACTTCGTGGACAGACGGCCCGGTTGGTTCAAGACATAAGGCGCGATGAAGCAGCCCAAACCGCTGGAGTGTTCGTCACGCCGCGTCATCGGTCTGCCTCGGAGATGGGGCCGGACGCTTGTCGCCGTAGAGGTAGGGCCAGAGTTTTTCGATGGAGGAGGAATGGAGACCTTTCCTCGTTCCATTAAGAAGTCGCGCAATGCAGGCATGGTCAACACCAGACTCGCGAGCGAAGTTCCTGATCGACCAACCCGTTTCATGAAGAAGAGCTCTGATGTCTTTTGTGATATCCATGCCTAGATTGTATCCTACCGGAAACAACAGTCAAGAGATAAGAGCTTTATGGAAACTCGACCAAACAACTCGACATCGTTAAATGAAGGAATGGGAAACGATTATGAAAAGATTATAAATTTGCTTCGAAAAGAGGCAGAAAATGCAGGAAGCCTTGACAAGCTTGCATCAAGGCTGAAGACGACGCGATCAACGCTTTCTAAAATTTTTACAAAGGGGAGGCGTCCCAATGCTTCTGACTTTTTGGATTGGCTAGAAATCCTTGGCGGGAAAGTCGTTTTCCCTGAAGATATAAAAAATCAATCCCGCGAAGTCTGCTTTGTCGATGCCAAGATCGTTGGCGCTGAAAGCGGATACCCTCAGCCTCTCCCAGAACCTTATCTAGCCGTCCCCCTGGCAGACGGACCCGTTGCTGCCGGGCGCGGGATGGTTCCAAGTGATGGGATAAAGTCGTGGGTTCTGGTTTTCAGAAATCATCCGAGCGTTCGATTTAGATCGAACCTTGTGGCGGTCGAAATCGGCAAGGGGCAAGAGTCCATGATTCCATTGCTCCACCCGAACGATATCGTCCTTGTAGATAAAGATGACTTTCGCCCAGAGCCGAATGGCGGAATATTTCTTATCAGAGAGCCAGACGATTCAGTCTCGATCAAACGTGTGTTCGTCAAACGTAAAGACAGCGAGATCATGCTTAATTTTGTGAGTCAAAACCCAGACATACTCTCATATCCGCCATTATTATATGGTCTTAACGAGCATTACGGCGGCGACATCTCTCGTGCAATCATTGGTCGATGCGTGTGGGCTTGGTCGGATTTGACCAGAAAGTGACAAGATATTGACTCAGGGAAAACCTAAGTATTCTTACTTATCAATTCTGTACTAATTATGGATGTGTTTGACAAAGAGAAGCGCAGTAAGATTATGCGCAACATCAAAGGCAAGAACACATCCATTGAAATCAAACTAAGAAAGCTAATCTACTCTCTAGGCTATAGATACAGATTGCATTATGCATCCCTTCCTGGAAAACCTGACATTGTATTTCCAGGAAGAAAAAAAGTAATCTTCATCCATGGTTGTTTCTGGCACCAGCATACATGGTGCAAAAGAGGTTCAAAGCCGAAATCAAATCTTGAATATTGGCTTCCAAAGCTGAAAAAAAATGTTGAGAGAGACAAGAAAAAGCAAGAGGAAATCATGGCACTAGGATGGAATCCTCTTATTGTTTGGGAATGTGAGCTTAAAGCAAAAAATCGTGAAGCATTAATTGAGAAAATCACTTCTTTTTTAGAAGAGGAAGAGTAGATGCCTAATTTTGGAATGGCTGAACAATACGGCATACCATGCGAAGATTTGAGCGAAAATACCTGGAGGTTAAGAGCGAACAAACATTGTCCATTTGTGGATGCTCCTTGTAACAAGAAAGGTGGAGTATGCACTATTTCTGATGGATCTATATATGCGATTTGCTGTCCACGACGCTTCCGTGAGGACGGATTGATGTTTAAGGTTGTCTCAGAGTTAGCATTTGCCAAGAAAGGAGATATGTTTGCAATCGGAGAAGTTGCATTTCTTCAGCCAGTCAATAATTCTAGTGGGGCTGTAGGAAGTATCGATAATCTCATAGTTCTCAAAGATGAAGGGGAAATTGAAGATTGGTGCGGCATCGAGATCCAGGCAGTTTACTTTTCCGGTAGAAGCATGGGAGGGGAAATCAAGCATTTCGAGCAAAAACATGAGCTTCAAGCCCCTGCAAGCAGAAGACCTGATTTTAGGTCTTCTGCGACCAAACGTCTACTTCCTCAGCTTGAGATCAAAGTTCCTACATTGCGGCGGTGGGGGAAGAAAATGTTTGTAGTAGTAGATCAACCGTTCTTTGATTGGATGCCAGAAATGGAGCAAGCAGAACACATCTCTAATGCTGACATTTGTTGGATTGTTTTTGATCTTGACCGAAGTGTTTCTCCTTATAAACTTCGCTTAAGCAAAGCTGTAATGACAACGCTTGAAGATTCAAAAGAAGGTCTGATTGCAGGTGTTGCACCCACAAAACCTAGTTTTGAAGAAAAGATCGAAGAGAAAATGGCCCGAAATGAAGAAGTACTTTGGAGCACTACATAGCGCAAAGCTCCTGTTCCTCATCAAATCTCAACCAGGCTTTGATAAAACCATTTTCAGAGAAATAACTGGTTAGTGCCTTTCTGACTTCCTTTGCGACTGCATTTGCAAGTGGCGGTGGTACTGCATTTCCAACTTGGCGGCCTTGAGCTGTCTTCGAACCACAAAAAATCCAAGAGTCAGGAAAGCCTTGAATCCTTGCTGATTCCCTCACAGTAAGCTGGCGGGGAAGTTTATAATGGATAGGCGGGTGAAAGCCAGCGAGGTGGTCATCATTCGGCCCGTAACCTCCGCCTGCTCGTATTGTAGAACTAGGCCTGTCTGCGTAAAGTCTTGCTCTTCGATAATTAGGGTCAGATTCGCCTTCTTTCAACTTTTTCCAACGAGCAACAACATGAGGAGCATGTTTATTAGGCTCGTGATTTGGAGCTCTTTTCGTTTTCAACAAGTCTTCTATTGCTTCCCTTACAGTGACTTCTCTTTTTACAGTAGGACTTGGAAGTTTGATTTCAAATCCAAGGCCTCCAACCAAAACAAGCCTTCTTCTGTTTTGAGGTACGCCAAAATCAGATGCATTTAAAATGCTGTAATTAACACGGTAGCCATGAGCCTCAAAGGATTTTACCATTTCCTCGAAATGATGCTTATTCTTTGCATTCAACATCCCAGGCACATTTTCAAGCACAATGAAAAGAGGTTTTGTTTCCTCAACAATTCTAAAATAATGCTTCCAAAGGTTATTGCGTGGATCGTTTGGATTTCCTTTTCCCGCTGTGCTGAAGCCTTGACAGGGAGGTCCGCCGATTACCCCATGTACATTTCCTGTACAGCAGAAGTCTTCGATGACCCCTTCAAAAACAGGCCACTCGGGACGATTATGACGAATGGTCTTGCAAGACTCAGAGTCGTAGTCCACACAGACAAGCGGATCAAACCCATGGGCTTCAAATCCAAGGTCAAGGCCGCCTCCCCCTGTAAAAAGAGATATGATTTTGAAGTTCATCAATGCTTCCCTTTGAGTGGTATCGGTAGCCGAAGCTGTAATTCTTCCGATTCATACCGAGAAAGAAAATCGGCTATAGCATGCCGGGCAAGCCAAGCAACTGAGATGTCGTACTTTTCAGCAATGGCCGTCATCTCAGAATAGGTCTTGTCAGGCAGGCTTACTGAAATCCTTGGAGATTTGCCGCCCTTTGTCACCCTTCCCTCCCTTGTTTAGACTTTTTTAAAATATTTTTGCAAGAGATGCAATATGCCGCACTATGCATCAGAATGACTCATTTTGCTTCAAGGCAAAAAGAAACCACTCCCACCCCACCCGGCTTCGGTCGGGATTTTTTCTTGCTGACTACGTTCCTTCTGGAAACATTTTGTGTTGATTTTTGTTTCCATAAGGATACACTACTTTCAACAACACGACAAAACCACTTCCACCCCACCCGCACAGTAAAGCCACGGCTCAAACAGCGGTCAAGGCTGGAGTGGTCCCGAGACCAAGCCAAGCGACTCGAATTGCTACGCCGGTACGGGCCGAACCCAAACCTCCTCGGGGAGGCGAGACAGTAGGCAACCTTGGCCGGATATGCGCCGGGAAGCAACGCGAAGTGAAGGGGAAAAGGGAGGTCAAAACAAGGAGAATCTTATGGAAAAAACATTGTTTTGGCTTGATGCAGTCGAGATTGCAGTGGTCTGCGTTCTCTCACCATGCATGGCCTGGATCATGTTGAAATTACTGGGAGGGATAACATGAGATTTTGTGAGCAATGCGAATACTTCCAAAGGGCAGGAGTTGGGAACCCTGGTCACTGCGACGCGCTAAGCGAAGAAGTCATCAAATTATCCGGCATGCATGGACGCGTCGAGGTGGATGGACATACCGAGGCCAGTGACTGCTCTTTCTACGAGGGCCCAACGTGGATGGAAAGTATCGGGGAAATGAACGGGGTACGGGCTGGAGTGGATTATCCCGCCACAATGGGGCGGCCATGCCGACCATAATTTTCAAAATTGATCTGCGCCATCTGCTCAACTGGGAAAAAGAGCAAGCCGTGCCCTCGCACGACACGGCTTGCAGCCCAAGCACAAAGCCAGAGCGACGTGGACTTGATGAAAATTACCAAGATCAACACAGCTGTCAACTCATAAGAGCTGACGAGGTCAGCAACCTCAACCCGGAGGAATAACATGAATCCCATCCGCCTCAGAGCGTCGAGCCTGAAGGAACTCATGGATTGCCCCGCACGGTGGGAAGCCAAAAATATAAAGGGGTTGAGAACTCCCTCCGGTCCCAACGCGGTACTCGGCAAAGCGGTTCATGCCTCCACCGCCGTCTTCGATCAAAGCCGCATGGATGGAGCCGGTCTCACACCCGACGATGCCGCCGGCGCTCTGGTCGATGAGGTCTACAAACCAAAAGAGGATGTCGTCTGGGACGACTCCAGCCCCAAAGAAGTTGAGAACATCGGTCTTGCCTTGCATTCGCTGTACTGCACCACGGTCTCACCAAATTTTGAATACGCCGGGGTTGAAATCCTCTGCACAGGGCTTGAAATCACGGACCTTGGACTCCTGCTCACCGGCACGACCGACCGAGTTGTTTTCTCCGGCGTCGGCCACGGCATCGCCGACGTGAAGACGGGAAAAAACGTTGTCGGCAAGGATAGGACGATAAAAACGCAAGGCTACGGTCTGCAAATTGCGATTTACGAACTGCTCGCCCAGGCCGCCATGGGCGTTCCCATCACCGAACCGGGAACCATTATTGGTCTCCAGGCCGCCAAGACGGATCGAGGACGCCGGGCAGGAGTCACCGCCGTCCACGGCACACGCGACATTTTGCTTGGCGACGAAGACCATCCCGGCGTGCTGCATCATGCTTCGCGCATCCTGCACGGCGGATATTTCCACGGCAACCCGAGCAGCATGATGTGTGGTCCGAAATACTGCCCGATCCACCAGTCTTGCCGGTATCGGGCCTGATCAGCAGACAAAAAGGAGAACAGATATGACCGCCAAAGCCACGGTTCACGAATTGAAGAGCAATCCACCGACACCGATGCCGTCGGCATCCACGAACCAGCCCGCCATAAGTATCGGATTCGGAGATTTGCGGGCATTCGAATTCACACAACGCGTTGCCAGAATTTTCGCCGAGTCCAGCCTCGTTCCTAAGGAGTTTGTCGGCAACCTCGCCAACTGCGCCATTGCCCTCAACATGGCCTCCCGCATGGGAGCCGACCCCATCATGATCATGCAGAACCTTTATATCGTGCATGGTCGCCCGTCCTGGTCCGCCCAGTTCATCATCGCCATGATCAACAATTGTGGCCGCTTCAGTCCCCTGCGCTTCGATATCTCCGAAGACAAGGAAGAGCGCGTCATCGACTCGGTGAAGATCAAAAACAAGGTCTGCATCGCCTGGTCCGAGGATCGGGAGACCGGTTTGCGCCTGGAGTCGGCCCCCGTGTCCCTGGAAATGGCCATCAAGGAAGGTTGGTACACCAAAAACGGCTCGAAGTGGCGCACCATGCCCGATGTCATGCTCCGTTACCGTTCCGCCGCGTTCTTCGGTCGCGTGTATTGCCCCGATATTCTCATGGGCATCAAAACGACGGATGAAGTCCACGACACCTACGACCTCATACCGGCCGAGGATGGAAGCTATTCCATGACGGTCGCCGAGGCACGGCCGGAAAGCGCAAGCGAAGCGCCGAAGGAAACGCCGGCCAAGGTCGTGAATCAGGAGTCCACCCAACAGGAGGCCGCCCAGGATGAAACTGAAGCCCAGCACGCCGAAGCGAAGCCGGACGAAAAAGACGAAGACGACGAAACCGGTCCCGAAAAGAAAAAGACGCGCCTCACAAAGGAGGAACGGGAACAGCGTCGTTTTGAAGCGATACATGCTGTGGAAGCGGCCGGACTTGATCTTGCCGAGGTCGAAATCGATTTAAACGCCTTTGCCTCCAACTGGAACAGCGCCCAATGCGAACGCGCCTTCCGCATGGCCGAGGAAGCTGCAGCCAAGCAGAAGGCGGAAAGGCAAGAGCAAGGCGTCATCTTCTGCCCCAAGATCGAGGCCGATGTCATCTCGGAGAAATGCCCATCCTGCCCTGAATACGGGAAATGCCCGAGTACGGAGACGGATCAAGGATAGGGAAAAAGGAGACGAGAAATGAGCATACAACTTGATTTTCAAAGTCTGGGAAATGATGGGCTGGCTGAAATTGTCAATCGAGAACTGGAAAGGGTTTTCGCAAACATTCAAGACCCGAACACGGACCACAAAAAGAAGCGTGAGGTGCAGATCAAAGTCAGCTTCAGCCCAAATAAAGAACGCAATTTCATAGGCATCTCCTATGCCACCGTTACCAAGCTGGCCCCGGTTGCCCCGGTTGAAATCTCGGGCATGGCCGATGGGAACACCATTTACATTCCCGAGATCGGCTTTCGACCGAATCAACACGAACTTCCATTGAATGTCTCTGAACTCAAACAACAGAAAGGATAAATAAATCATGGAAGGATTGAACAAAGCCCTTGAGTATGTGTCTGGTCTCAAAGATCAAATTTACTCTCGTTCTGAAGTCGAAATCGATGGAAGAAAATACAGTCGCAGTCCTCTTCATTCGGTTTTTGAACCGAACTTTCCTACGTTATACCTGACGACACTGACCGGCCTCAAAGATTACATCGCGGAAGATGTCGATGGTCTCAACCCAACGATAAGCGCAATTCTCAGAATTTCCGGCCCGACACGTGTTGAACTGCTTTCTCCACCTTTTGGAGCGTTCAAACAACGCGAAGTATTCGCAGAAGCAAATCCTCTCCTTCCTGGGTTCCCTTTTGATGCGTTTATGGACCACGAGCAATTCGTCATTGGACTACACTCCATGTTCGTCGAAAGCAACGACCGGGATGAACTGCTGAAAGCGGTTGCCGCTATCAAGATCGATTCCGGCGCGTCCGTCGTCGATGATGGACTCTCTCAAAAAGTCACGGTTGAATCCGGCGCACGATTGGTAGACCGACGTGAACTCAAGCCTCGCGTCACGCTACGTCCATATTGCACATTCCAGGAGATCGAACAGCCCGAACGTCAGTTCCTGTTTCGTTTGAATAAAGACGGAGAACCTGGCCTCTTCGTCGCCGACGGCGAAGCCTGGAGAAACAAGGTCATGGCCGACATCAAACAATGGTTGAAAGAGGCTCTGCCTGGCATGAAGGTTATAGCGTAATCCCATTCCCCTGCCCGACCGGGGAACAATAGGCCGGGGCCGCGACACCATGAAGGCGGCTGGTAAATGCAGAACGTGGCGCGGTCCCACAGGCGTAGGGGCCGCGCCGATAAAACAGGGAGTGTTCCAAGTGAAAATATCTGAACAGCAACGCCAACACCTCATCAGGTCACGCAAAGATGCGGACATGACGTTCTGCGAACTGAACCAAATAACCGGCCTCAAGCCGAGTGAACTCAGCATGATAGAGAGTGGGCACATGGACTGCGACCAAGAGGCGTACAAGCTGATTTGTGATGCGCTTGGGGTTGAAGCGATTGAATCGTCACAAAAGAACGTCACCAACGTCCCAACATCAAAAGAGCACTCACCGCATGTTTCAGGTGAAGCAATATGCCTGAGCTGCAAGCATGAATGGGTTGCCGTCGTGCCTGTCGGCACAACGTGGCTGAAATGCCCCAACTGCGGTTTACTCAAAGGGACGGGGAAATATCCCGTTGTCCCAGAAATGCATTGGCTGTGCACATGCGGAACGCCCATATTTTATATCACGCAGAAAGGCGCAATATGTCCCATGTGTGGAACGATACAGGCATGGTGACCACAATGGAAAGAACAACACTCGAAGACCTTTGACGGCCGCTTAAATCTACTGATGAGGAGTGAATCCTATGCAAAAGAAGAACAATCACATCGAAAAAACAGGTCTGCCCGCTTGCCCTGAATGCGTCGACGCGGCCAACCAGGGGACACAAATTATCGTCAACACCTGCCACGCCCCGGAAAGACTCCCTGAAGGCTGGAATATTGTAAAAATCGACGACAACGAGCCGAGCAATGTGGAATCCTAATATTCCACCACAAACCTCTCCGCATCCCGATAGAGCAAGAGCGTTGGGGTATGGAAATAGGCTTTTCCCGTCAATGATGCACAGGATCACTCTTTCTTCAGACGAATATTCTTTGGCTCTCACAAAGAATGTCCTGGTCATCAATGAAATATTTGGGATCATGAGAGGTGACTCTTTGCACATAACAGAAGGTCCACCTCTACGCGGTTTATCTGGACGCAGTTTTTTTGCCTATGCAATGAGGAAAGTGACTGGAGAACATATAAAAGATGGATGCGCCGTCATTATCATTTACAAAATATCTCCCCATGATCCTGAGCCTTGGTATTCAAAGCAGGCTATTGAAGAGGCTTTGCACAGAACCAATAAGGACACAGTATGAACACCACCATTGCCGGAACCGTAACCATACAGGCTCAACAGAGTATGCCTCCACAGGCCATGACCAGGTTGAAAAACCAGGTCTCCGAATCTGACTGACGCGGCCGGCAAAGGAAAGCCCCGACCATGTGCATAAGCGGTCGCACGTGGTCGGGAAGCTCCGAGGAAAGACAAGGAGAAAGCATGCTCCACAGAATCATATCAAGTCGACCGGCCACAATGATTGCTCCTGGTTGGACGCAGATACAAAGCCCCAATCCGAGACATCAGGCTGCCGCTCGCAAAAACAATGTCTTTGCCCTGGCGTCTCTTGATCTTTCCGAAATCGGGAATGTCGAATGGCTCCATGTCTCGTTTTCGCGCCGCAATATGGTGAAAATATCCTTTCGAGACCTCATGCGTTGGAAAAATGAATGGTTCGGTGAAGAAACCGAAGCCATCCAGGTCTTCCCCAAAGTGTCAGAGATGGTGGACATGGGGAATATCTATCACCTCTGGGCTCCGGTGGGGAGGAATTGAACCATGGATACAATCACTCGGACTCCCATAGTTATAAGACAAACAGAGCGCATCTGTGCTGTTTGCGGAAAACAGTTCAGAATCAACAGCTGGGGACAGCTAACATGCTCCCCCAAGTGCATGAGAATTCTCAGAGCACAACGACAACAACACGCTATTATAAAAGACAAAAAGCAAAGAATGGCTCCGACATCCTTTGAACGACTCGATCAAATACGCGTCGATTGCGTTGGATGTTGCACAGATTCCCAGAAATCGCCGCTTGATTGCGGGTGGAAGCATGATGGTGTTTGGGTCGAGCCAATAGAAGCCCCCTCGAAAAAGGAAATCAGACCCCAAATTTGGGACGTATTCGGCCGCATACTTGAAGAACATTTCGAGCTGTGGACGGAACTTTCAAAGAAGTGATCCAATGCCAAGTCTAAAAAAGATGCAGAAATGGTGACGACAATGGAACGAACGATACTCGAAGACCTCGGGCAGACGCTCACCGCACAAGAAGTGGCAAAGCGCTTGCGGCGTGATGTGTCATGGGTGTATCGGCATAAACACGCGCTTGGCGGCGTCCAGTTCGGCGGGTCTCGTGGAGCCGTCGTGTTCTTTGAGGAAAAATTCAGAGAATACACGGAGAAGGCTTATGCCTTACAGGATGCAAAGCGGAAAGTGGAGAGCGGAAAAAGTCATCGATGGGATGCGAAAAACAAAAACATTCGAAACCAAAGAGAAGGCAAAAAAATGGGAGGCGTCCCAAAAGGTCGAGGATTGGAACGCCCCGAAAATCCAGATCGTCACGGTCTTGGAATGGTTTAACAGGTACTTGGATGCAGTACAAGCAACCGGGTACGCACAGACTACCTACAAGCGGAAAATCAGGGCTGCGAAACTTCTCATATCCCACACTGGCGAAAAAATGAATGCGGAGGATATGACTCCGGCAATCGCAATGGAAGTATTAACAAAAAAGGCAAGAGCAATCAGTGGTGGCGCAGCCAACGAGTTGAGGAAGGAACTCGCGGCAGCATGGTCGTGGGGAGTTAAATACCTTGGTTTTCCGAAAGACAACCCTTTCGCCGCGACGGATCGCTTCGGCCATGACGAGCAAAGACGATATGTTCCGAGCGAGACCGATTTCTGGAAAGTTGTTGGCGTCTCCAAGAAGGATCAACGGGATATGCTCCTGACGATTCTTTACACAGCAGCAAGACGCGGCGAGGTTTTTCGACTTACATGGTCGGACATCGACATCGATGCTAGAACAGTTCGACTCGGGACGCGAAAGCGCCAAGGAGGGTCAATGGAATACGACCATATCCCCATGGTTGAACCGCTGGCCGAAGTGTTTGGCCATATGGAGAAGGCCGGAATCTACCTGTTCACACAGAAAAACGGACAGCCGTACACGACAAGAGCGCCCATGATGGGAACTCTTTGCCGGAAGGCGAATGTGAAGCCTTTTGGTTTCCATGCGATCCGGCACCTGTCCGCGTCTATCATGGCGAAGGCAGGAGTATCGTTGCCCGTAATTCAGGGAGTTTTACGCCACAAGAACGCACTCACAACAACGCGGTACATCAGGTCTTTGGGCGTCGTGAAAAACGAAATCGAGGCCGCTTTCTCGACGTCAAAGGGTCGTCAAAAATCCGTCTTCGAAATGAAGTCCCACATAAAATCCCACAGGGGATAGCTATCATCCCCTGAAGACAGCGGCAATTAGCTGACATGACAGGCGAAATAGAGTTACTAGCGAACGAGCTAACGCCCCACGCGGGGGCGACGGTGGATTAAGACCGTTCATCACTCCTCGAAAACGTCATCTACTGAGTGAACATTCATCGCAATATTGTTTGAAAATTATCATTTAAGACTCATAACTCAATTGTCTTTTGGGATATATGAACACATATTAAACGCGTATTACCATGGTCATCGTACAATTTTTTCGTGAACGTATCCCGATCACTTGATGATGTGTAACACTATCCAGCAAAGTGGAGTTCCCTTGAGGGTACTATGGCGAAGTATGCTTGACTTTTTCAATCGATCCACCGATACGATATTGCATTTCCGGCGTTGTTTGCGTGTACCCGATGTCTTTCCGTGCGCTTTCAATGCCAGTCCAACCCCCACAAACCAAAGGACAGCACATCATGAACGTCAAAGACGCCATTGCCGCACGCCATAGCGTTCGGGCTTTCAGCACAGCACCATTAACAGACACCGAACTGAAAGAACTGCTGGAAGCTGGACGCAATGCCCCGTCCAGCCTGAATTCTCAACCCTGGCGTTTCAAAGTCGTTACCGATCCGGCCGATCTGGCGTGGTTCGGCACCAGCGAAGCGACTCGGAAACAAGGTTGGTTATCGGGATCTGCTGCCATTATTATTTGTTGTGCCGATCTTGACACGTATGTGAAGGATTCCCAGTCTGCCGCTTTTTTCTATCGTGAGAACGATATCATTCAAGGGGAAACCATGGATGGTATCGATGCCTATGTGAAGCGTGAAGCCACAGCCGAAGAACAAGCCAAATTCGGCGCCTGCGCCATGAATGTCGGTCTCGCGGTCTCGTTTATGATGCTGCGCGCAACAGAAATGGGACTTGGGACATGTTGGATCGGCATGTTCGATGAAGCCAACATCAAAGCGCGTTTCGGACTGCCTGCCGGCATGCGCATTGTCAACCTGCTGGCAGTTGGTCACCCGGATGAAAAAGAAATTTTTCCCAAAAAACGCAAATCCATGGACGATATCGTCATAGCCTAATACTCTCAGTATCCGACGAGAGCGTCTCTCAACCGAAAATTATAACGGCCGGACGGAGTTGTCCGGCCGTACCCACTCCTCTTTAGGCCTCTGGACTCACCGTTACGACAGGTACGAAAGCATTTTTTACAATCATCTCGGCCGTACTCCCAAGTTCTTTGGTCATGCCCTTTTTGTCTTGCCCATGCCCACGCGTAGTCAAAACAATCATCTGCGCATTTTCCTTTTTAACACTCGCCAAAATTTCTTCCACAGGATCTCCTTGAAGAAGACGAATTCTCACATTGGGACATGCCTTGAGTTCACGTTCACACAAACCCTCCAGTTTGGTCTTCGCTTGCTCCACTTCCCAACTCTGAAATTCCTGTACAATATTGCGGCTGGGGTAATTCCCATAGGCAGGAAAATAATTGCACAAATCAATAGCAACATAGAGCACAACAACATTGGCCCCATACTTTTGAGACAATGACAACACATGCGGTGCAGCCTGCAGAGAAACCGAAGACAAGTCTGTCGGCCAAAGAATCGTTTTCACGTCCATATCCATCTCCTTGGTATTATACCGTTGGTAAGGACCGGCACAGAAATAATATCTGAATAACATTCTTTGAACTCAAGAACAACACACTCACAATATCTTATTGGCTTCATTTAAATTATTCTTACAGACACACTCTATCGATTCCGTGAGAGAAATCGTCTCTGATTCCTTTTGACCTGATGCACTGACATCCGTAGTATCAGGGCCATGGACAATCTCGACGTCAACGCGCTGTTTTTAGGCCCAAAATCAGAAAATCATGATTTTTTCAAACGATTGCTCGATTTTCTCATGGATGAACATATCCATTGGCGTCGTAACTTTCACCCCGATGACGCGCCGTTCGTCACGCTGCCCAAAAAACGCACCGAATTTTTCATGCAGTCTCAAGACAGGACCGAAGAAGTACTTTTGGAACTGTCCTCACGCCTGAAAGCGAAGTCCATGCCATGGTTTTCACCACGCTATCTCGGACACATGAACAGTGACCTTCTGATTCCCGCGGTCCTCGGTTCCATGGCGACCATCCTCTATAACCCGAATAACTGTGCCTTCGAAGGCTCTCCGGCCACGACCGATCTCGAACTCGAAGTCGGTCGACAACTTGCCGCTATGATCGGCTACTCGGCAAACTCCGCTTGGGGACACATCACCTCCGGCGGTACGGTTGCGAATATTGAAGCGCTCTGGAGTGCCCGAAATGCCAAGTCGCTTCCACTGGCCGCGCGCGAAGTCGCCCCCGATCTCGTGACCGACTGGTCCAATCACATGCTACGCCACGCGAGCATGACAGCCATTCTTGATCTCGTTTCAGCTTTACGCGAAGCGGGAAAACTCCATGATGCATTACAGCGAAGTATACGTGCCAAGGGCATAACCCAATTAGGGCCCACTCGCGTTTTCGTACCGCAAACCCGGCACTATTGTTGGGAAAAGGCAATGGATATTCTCGGCATGGGATCGGATGCACTGGTTCATATACCGGTACGATCCGACTTTCGCATGGATGTCAATGCATTAGCCGCCCAGCTTGAAGAGTGTTTGCATCGTGATATTCCTGTTTTGGCCGTTGTTGCCGTTGTCGGAACCACCGAAGAAGGCGCCATTGATGAAATCCATCATATTGCTGCACTTAAAAAAGCATACGAGGCCAAAGGTCTTGGCTTTTTTCTCCATATCGACGCGGCATACGGTGGATATGGACGCACATTTTTCCTCGACAAAAACAATACCTTCATGACGCATGAGGCGGTTTGTGCCATGAATGAAACAGAGATGGACATTCGACTGTATGATGAATGGCCGGATAATGAAGTGCACCGCGCCTACGAAGCCATGCCCGAAGCCGATGCCGTTACGATCGATTCCCATAAAATGGGGTATGTTCCCTATGCGGCTGGTGCCATTGTCCACAAAGATAAACGCATTCTCGATTGTGTCGGCTATCATGCGCCTTACACCGCATCAGGAGATGAAGACAATCAACTTGGAAATTTCATTCTTGAAGGATCAAAAGCCGGTGCTGCAGCCGCAGCAGTTTGGGCGGCGCACAAAGCCGTTCCATTGAACGTTTCCGGACATGGTCGCATTGTAGCCCGCAGCCTTGAAGCAGCCGCCACGTTTTACCACAACCTCTCTACCATGCCACCGGTCCATGCCATGGATGGCCATACGTATATTGCTACAGCGCTAACCCGGCCAGATTTCAATATTGTCGCCTTTGCATTCAACCGTGAGGGGAATGCAAACCTGGACACCATGAATGCTATCAACAGACGAGTGTACGATCGTTGTTCCTATGTGGCCGGACCAATATATAAAACCGATTTTATCACTTCGAAAACAAGCCTCGACCACCATGAATACGGCGACTCGACGCTGCCTTTTCTGGAACGTCTCGGCATTGGCGGAAAAGAATGGCAACGCGTTGGAACAGTTTTCGTCTTACGTGCTTGCATCATGACGCCATTTCTAGCCGAAGGAACAACCTATACCGCATATTGGCAACGCTTCTTATCCATTATGGCTTCAATTCTCGGAGAATAGGCTCAAAGTGCGATCATATTCCTCATTCTTGACGAAAACAGTAAATCAATAATTCATTCCCTCCCATGACTGTCGATGTAACAGAATTTTTATCGACTTATTATATGGCGTTTTGACATATACCGGCTGTCATTTCGCCGAATACTCCTGACCAATCCATCGAACTACAAAATTGTAACACAAGTCCTTGACAGCTTCCACAGAACCGATCATTTTATGGCTCCCGTTACACATTGAGACCATGCGCAACGTATTGACGTCTCGAAGGAGTATTTCATGCTACAATCTTTACACTTTCGTCTAGCCGCAACAATGCTCAGCGCGCTGGTCCTTGTCACGTTGGCCGCCAACGGACTCTATAGTATTGAATTAGGAAGCCTTGGGAAGGATGTCCACCAAGCCGTTATTTCGACAAATCCTGATGCAGTCCAAGCGGCACGGGCCGCCTCACAGTTAATTGAAAAAGAAACTTCCTCCATTGTTTTCAATTCCATTTTGTTGAGTCTCGCCATCGTTGGTATTGCTGCCGTCGGACTTGGGCTCCTGATCCGTTCCAATTTACTGAAACCGCTGGAACAATTGACAGCTTTTGCTACGGACGTTGCTGAAGGAAACCTGGAAAGCCGCGTTACCGGTCACTTCATCGGACGGTTGGCCATGCTGAAAACAGCCTTGGAGACAATGTTGGACGGCATGAAACAGGCGCTGAATGAAGCCGAACGCAAAGCGAACGAAGCCGAGCGTAATTCCAATCAAGCCCGCGAAGCCGCAGCCATGGCGGACAAGACACAGCGGAAAGACGAAGTACGTCGCGAAGGCATGCTGGCGGCAGGCGAAACTCTGGAAAACGTGGCTTCATCGATTAAAAACGCCACAAGAGAACTCAAAACCGAAGCGCAAGGTGTCAGCCAGGGAGCAGAGATCCAATCCGAAGTCATCGGCGAAACGGCCGACTCGGTCGACTCCATGCTGTCCTCGATTTTCAATGTTGCGCAATTAGCAACCGACGCAGCTCAGGCAGCGAAAGATGCCAAAGACAAGGCGGAGAATGGTTCCAGCGTCGTCCTGCGCTCCGTCGATTCCATCAATCAAGTCCGTTCGCTCACGGAATCACTTAAGGTAAATATGTCCGAACTGGGCAAGCAGGCCGAGTCCATCGGTCAAGTCATGACCGTGATTTCGGATATTGCGGACCAAACAAACCTACTCGCCCTGAATGCAGCCATTGAAGCCGCTCGAGCTGGTGATGCCGGACGAGGCTTTGCCGTGGTTGCCGATGAAGTCCGGAAACTCGCCGAAAAGACCATGTCCGCCACTCACGAAGTCGGCCGTGCCATTCAAGGAATTCAGCAAGGTGCGTTCGATAATATAAAAAACATGGACGAAGCAGCCAATGCCGTTGCAGAAGCCACCGACCTGGCCGGAGAATCCCGGGAAGCACTGACGGAAATCGTCAGCCTGTCCGATAATGCATCCGATCGAGTTCTTGCCATTGCCCAGGCCTCGGACGAACAGGTCACAGCCAGTGAACGCATTAAAAATGCCATTGATCGTATCAGCGAGGTTTCTTCAGAGACGGCAGAAGGTATGTTGCGCTCTACCCAAACAATCGATCAACTCGGCCATGAAATCGAAGAATTGATCAAACTCAATGGCGTCTTCAAACTCATTGGTCAGGGCACAGCACAAGATGCCGTCGAAGAGCTGGCTCTGCATCCCGATACGATCTCCATGCAACGCCAACCCGTAGAACGATTGATGCGGCACGCCTTGTCCGAACACCATTTCATGGAATTGCTCTATGCGACGGATGCTAAAGGCATACAATTCACGGAAAATATCGGAACTGCTCATGCTTCATCAGCTCCTGCCAAGTCTGTTCTCGGATCAAATTGGACGACACGCCCCTGGTTCCGCGGTGTCATGGAGAATGAAGACACCTACATTTCCCCGATTTACGAATCCCAGGCATCGGGAGAATATTGTCTAACCATTGCGACGCCTATCGTCGTAGACCAAAAAATTCTTGGCGTTTTCGCAGCCGATATTAAAGTATTTGGATAAACAGCTATCGAAATGCAAAGGCCGGATTCAAACGAACCCGGCCTTTGTTCTTGAGAAATAAAGAATAAAGAACCTACCCGACCAGCCACTCCACGACTTCTTGAACTAATTCCAGCGGAACATCTTCACGGACTTCGACCACGCCGATATGGGAAGCCAAAATGTACCGCAATGTGTCGGTACCAGCTTTCTTATCGGCATTCATGGCTTCCATAAAGCGATCCACGTCAAGATGAAGTCGCTTGTCGGCCAGTCCGAAGCGGCTCAGGAGAGCATGATGCATTTCATACTCTTCATCCGACAAGATTCCCATTTTGTTGGATAGCAATCCGGCAGCTTTCATACCATAAGCAACAGCCTCACCATGGGAAAGCGCAAAGTCGGTGATCTCTTCCAATGCGTGACCGAATGTGTGTCCATAGTTGAGCAAGGCACGAATACCAGTCGTTTCTCGCTCATCTTCAGCAACAACTTCGGACTTGATATGGCAACACCAGGCAATGACCTTCGGCATTATTTCATCATCAAGGGCCAGGATTGCATCGGCATTTTCCATAAGAAAACCATAAAGCTCAGCATCTGCCATAAGAGCATATTTACAGACCTCGCCCAATCCGCTCTTCACTTCGCGTTCGGGGAGGCTCTTCAATACGCTCACATCGAGATAGACTTGGCGTGGTTGGTTAAACAAACCACAGTAGTTTTTGGTCGAACCGAGATTGACAGCCACTTTACCGCCTACGGACGAATCGACTTGCGAAAGCAGTGTTGTCGGGAATTGAATATAGTCGACACCACGCATATAGCAGCCTGCCGCGAATCCGGAAACGTCCCCAACGACGCCTCCACCTACGGAAACAACGAGATCATGGCGTTTGAGACCAAGAGCCTTGAATTCATGGAGCAACCATTCAAAAGTCGCCAGACACTTGCTTTCCTCGCCCGGCTCAATAACATACATTCCCGCACGAACACCGAATCGGCGTAACTCTTCGACAAGCGGTTCGCCAAAAAGCGGCGCCGTATTCTTGTCGGCAACAACAGCGCAGACCGATCCTTCACCTCGTGCAGCCAGGTCGGCAGCAAGCTGGTCACGAAGTCCCCTGCCGATCAAAATGTCGTAGGAGCGTCCGCCCAGATCTACCCGCAGCTGCTCCATGACCGCGCTTTTTTCGTCGTTGGTCGACGGCATGCCTTCCTCCCTCTCTTCTCAGTACGTTGCCAGTGCGCCATCAATTTTGGCAACACGGGCGGCAAAAATAACTTACGGCAGTGTTTTTTCTACGTCCAGAATACCGCAAGCAATTAGCTTAACTCGGCAATTTGCCCGAGTGCAGCCACCAAATCAGCCACTTCGTCAGGCGTCAGTTGTTGTTCACAATCAGACAAAGCAACTTCCGGATTGGAATGCGCTTCGAACATAATGCCGTCAGCTCCGGCAGCCAATGCTGCACGTGCGACCGGTGCAATAATGTCCTTCCGACCCAAAGAATGACTCACATCCACAATCACCGGAAGCGGTGTCAGATTCTTTAATATGGGCACTGCCGAAATATCCAGTGTATTTCGCGTCTGATTTTCAAAAGTCCGTATGCCACGTTCACACAAAATAACCTGCGTGTTCCCACCTGCATAAACATATTCGGCCGCCAACACAAATTCGTCAATGGTCGCCATGAGGCCCCGTTTGAGAAATACTGGTTTTTGCGACTGTCCCAGTTCTTTCAACAGGGTATAATTGAACATATTTCTGGTGCCGACCTGCAAAATATCAGCGTATTGGCTCACGAGCCCCACATCACGCGCGCTCAAAACCTCCGTGACCATATCCATTTCAAAGGCATCACACGTTTCGCGCATGATACGGAGCCCTTCTTCTTCCAGCCCTTGAAAACTATACGGAGATGTCCGCGGTTTAAAGGCCCCACCACGCAAAATATTGATGCCGAGGCCATGGAGATGTTGAGCGATCGACATCATTTGATCACGGGATTCCACCGCGCAAGGCCCGCCAATAAGGACTTTTCTCTTGCCACCGATAGCAGCATGCGGCGTTGTGACGACAGCATCAGCCATACCTGGCAGACGATTCACTTGCAGGCCCATTTTTTTCTGCAACATCATCACTTCGATCGATACACTGAAGATCTCCCGAAAAATTTTCTTCAGTAAATCGTCCGGAACTGGGCCAGGATTTTTGTCTACAACATTACTGATCATCTCCGCTTCGCGAGCCGCATCAAAATAGGGTAAGCCAAGTGCATCTTTTACACGGCCGATTTGTCCAGCCACGGTAAAGTAATCATTGAGATTCTCGACCAGCGTCTCGTTAACCAGCGTCATACGGGAACGGAGTTCTTCGAGCGTCAGAAGATTGGATTTTTCACTCATTGTCTATCCCTCACAGAACCACGAGCGGTTGATGTTCAATCCAGACAACACCCTTTCCTTTATGCAAGATCATGTGTCTTCATTGTCGTCGGCCATGGCATCGAGATAAGCCTTATAAAATTCGAGTATATGTGGAGGACACCCCGGAATGAAACGAGCTTTTTCCTCGCAACGCTGATGATTAAAAATAAGGTCGCTTGTGCAACTGCCAAAGCACCACATTGGACCTTTACATGACTTGACATTCTTCATGTCGGGCATGGGTTTCCCGATATATACCGTCTGCGGAAGATTGCCGGCCAGTCGACCTTCGGAATGCAGTTTATCCAATGAATGTCGCAAAGCAGATAAACATCCTGTGCACGCCCCGCCTTCAATCGCGTGAATTTCATCATAGGCACCCATGGGACTGACAACGGGCCGTTTGAATGGACGACGAACAGCATCGGGATCGGCGCCTCTGATCTCAATGTCATCAAGGTCAGCCACCCCGAGCTTCTCGGCACGGGCAATACGCAACATGGCCACTTCCATGGGATCAATCCCCATGAGTGATGCCGACACGGTATCGACGGCCACCACATCCTCGCCGCAGACAATCGTGTTCATATGCTCGACCACACTGCCCGACAAAGGCGCCTGCCCCTGCACCGCATAAATGCCGTCAATGACTGTTAAATGCGGTTTGACCACACGCAAGATATCAACAATTTTTACATTGATATCATTACGGTGATAAAACATGCGCTGATCGTCAAGAATGAGTCCATACTGATTCTTAATGCCGAGCGTAACCAGCGTATGCATGTGCGTCTTCATCTTCGGCACATTGATATAGACATCGGCTTCCATCAGCGAAACCGGTAAGACAACCGGATCGAAGATGACTGCCGTGGGGTTGTCGACGGTGATTTTTTCTTCTTCATCAAAAAAGCGTAAGCGAACATTCAGGTGTGCCAACCGGGTTTTAAATTCGCTCATTTGCTCCAAAGCTTGCGCTAAAGGCAGACCGTATCCCGGATTGTCACCCACCCAAATTTCAGCGGCACCAGCATCTTTGATCAATTGAATGAGGCCCATGAGCACCCGTTCATCCGTCACCACCGCATTCGGGTTTTTCGGATTGGGACGAACAAGGTTGGGCTTGAGCAATACCTTTTGCCCAAGCACAAGAAGAGGCAAATCCGTGGTTTGCGCAATGGTTTCGGCAAGCAGTTCCGTGACGATCTTCTGACTTGCCGCTGTAAAATCACCGGGCGTTTCCGGGATGTAGTCCTTATGCCCTATTCCGACAACAGCTTTCGCCATGCCAGCTTGCCTCCGGGGGTTTTTGGAAGTTCTTCAAGAAATTCAATACTTCTCGGGGCTTTGAAACGATGTAGATGTGTCCGACAATGCGCGATGACATCACTCCGATCAAGCTGAGCCCCTGGCCGTTTGACGATAAAAGCTTTAGGTGCCTCTCCACGGAGTGTATCACCATATTTAATGACAGCCACTTCGATAATGTCGGGATGCGCCCGGAGGCATTCTTCAATTTCCGCAGGAAACACTTTCATACCGCCGACTTTCATCATGCTGTTTTTTCGACTTTGAAAAAACAAATAGCCGTCGCTGTCGCGCTTCACGATATCACAGGTATGAAACACTCCACCGGACAAACACGATGCGGTTTCCTCGGGATCATCATAATATGAGGAGATAACCCCCGGACCGGCAACAATGAGTTCACCGGGTTCATTGACGTCGGCTTCACGATTATCTTCAGCCATAACGTGCACATCATAGTAAGGACATGCCCGCCCCATGGTTCCCGGACGGTATGCTTCTCCCGGTCGTGAGGCGACGGCAATGCCTGTGGCTTCGGTTGATCCCCAAACGGGCATCATAATTTTTCCATATTTATCCCGAAACTCGAACACCAGATCCGATGTCGCGAACATGCCTCCGGATTCGGGAATGCGTAAACTCTCCAAGTTGTATCGTTCGGCATGCGGGAGCCGCACCAGAGTCTCATAAATCGAAGCAACCGCCATGAAGGCGGTAACGCGGTGACGGGCAATTTCGCCAGCAATCGATTTGGGAGCTATGGAGTCGATCAAAACGAACGATCCGCCCAGATACAACGGCCGGGCAAACAATTCGTGAGGATGCACAAAGATGGGCATCATACACAAATGCACATCCTCTGCCGTCATGGCAAAACTCTCGATAGACGCGAGAGTATTGTAATGAATGTTCCCTAACGTCGCCACGGCGGCTTTTGGACGACCCGTCGTTCCTGATGTAAAATTATAATACACAGGATCGTCAGCCCCTAAACGAACGCTTGGATCGTCCACTGGGCGTGACATATCCAGGTTGGCAAACGACGGAATGTTTGTCGGTATGCTCTGCGCCGCGGCCACCACACGGGTGTGTGTTCCAAGACAAGCCAGTGCGTTTGCCAACGGCAAAAAATCGGCTTCAGCAACAAGCAACGATGGTTGCAAACGCCGAACGATTTCTTCGGATACGGAACGAGGTTGGAGGCAATCCACAGGGAAAAAGACGGCACCGATAAGTGTCGCCGCAAGAAAACACTCGATAGCGCATGGATTCTTTCCAGCCAAGACGCCAATGCAATCGCCCTTTTGTATGCCGATATCGCGAAACAATGCGGCGATAGCGCGGACGCGCACAGCAAGTTCTCCATGGCTGACGACACGATTCTGCGAAAAGATTGCCGGTCGGTCTCCAAATTGAACTTCATTTCGGGAAAGCATCTGGCCATAATCTTCCAGAGGCACCATGTCGTTTTGCAACCGGGGAAATGCAATATGTGTCATGATGTAGGATCGACCGACTGACGGTCACAGGTTTCAAATGCACGGATGAGATGATCGTATTGTCGCATCTGCTCCTCCAAAAAGCCCATCTCTCCTTCAAATGTATAGGCGACATGGGGACAAACCATAAAACAATACAGGCAGCCAAGGCAGGGATCGTCTTCGGTCTTATTCCGTGGATCATTGCCGAGCGGGCAGTACTTGAGACATTGTCCGCAATTCGTACAGCGCGCCGGATCATAGACTAAACGCTCAAGACGCATATCCTGACTAATAAAGACATCCTGACGAAGTCCCAACGCAACCATAAACTTGCCGAAAAGTGCCGTATCGGCCATTGCTTTTACGAAAGGAGCGTTACGCACCGCCATGAAATACTTCTGACGCCGTGGATGATGGATAAAAGCGGCCAATCGCCCCGGTTGAGGAGGGGCAAACGGCCTGGACACCGCAGAGACATCAACTGACTCCGCCGTGTGTCGTTTTTCCTCATCAAGCTGTCCGCGCTTTTCGGCTTCAGCCAAAACCGGCACAGCCTGCGGGTCAAACTGCATGATACGAGCCAAAACCCAATCGATGACAAACGGATCGGTTCCAATAATAAGACTATCCAACACGACTGGAGTGCCGCGCGTTGGTCCCAAACCTTCCATAGCGACAAGGGCATCAACGATATGCAGATGCGGACGCACCGCCACGTTTATATTACAAATATTGGCAGCCAGGCTTTGATGTGTTTTCTTTTTGCTCTCTTGCCCCACGAGACAGCCAACGAGATTTTTGAGGCAACCGCTCATCAGTGCTTCACTATGGGTCTTTAATTTCGGCACATTGACGAAAAAATCCGATTCCAGACATGGAGCAGCCACCATGGCCGTTTCCCCTTGCTCAAAATCAATGGGACGTCCTGGCGCATAATTGAAGTCGATAAGCTCGACATCGAAATGTCGGGCCAATCGATCAACCATCAAGCGTTCAATAACGCCGATTTTGGCCCGATAGTAGCCCGAATTTGTGCCCTCACCGAGGGTGATATGTCGATAGCCTCGGGCTTTGAGATAGCCTATGATAGCGGCAAGAAGTCGTAGGTCCGTCGTATTGCCCGTCAGGGCATTCATATTAGCGTTGAGATTGGGTTTGACGAGAATACGTGCGCCGCTGTCCGATGGCCAGATATTGAATTGGTCCAACGATTCGAACAAACGCTGACGCAAAGAAGAAAAATGGTAATCGCGCAAAATAACCGGCGAGAACTGCAGTGGCATGGTAATGTCTCGATTCTCCAGGTTCTTCAAGTCACAATCCTACGGCAAGGGATCGGTACAGAAAGGGATATCACTTTACAGCGTCATCCTGTGAAGTCTCTCATTCAGTTCTTTCATCTTCTCTGACTCGAACCAACACATTGTAGGCGGTATGAAGCATCCGCTCTTGTAAATGTTCCATACATAGACAAATTCGATATGGTATACGCTACACACGACAATGAGTCATTATTGCCTATTCTCCGCGAGATATAATGATATGTACAATCAAGTCCACGAGTTACCATAGTCTCTTTTAGCCTTTGCGTAAAGATGGCGGCATAAAAATTCACCATTCATCCGTTGCGCCGGATTGACAATCCGGCAATTTCCAACCAATATTTTTTATTTATGTGCAGAGTATCAATGAGCCGTTACGGTACTCGGCTAGATGGATGACGTGTGAATGTATGAATCATGCGGTATTCATCTCATCCCATTTGCGTGCCTGATCTGCCTCTGAGGGAGTCATAATGTTTTCCTATATTGTGTTGTGCGCAGCCGCCCTTATGGCTGGCCGCGGACTTTTGCGACTGACCGGTGTCGTTTCCGACAACAGCGGGACACTCTTTCTTGCGCCGGTTGTCACCATGACGATGTGGACGATTCTTTTGGGATGGGCCGTATTGCTCCATCTGCCTCTGGCTTGGGTTGTTCCATTTGTCTGGGGACTCACCGCCTTGTTGTCGCTTTTCGGCTCACAATCGGCGACACAGGAAATGCGACATTTCCCCGGTCTTATACAGCTCACCGGTCTCTTGCCTATTATTCTGCTTGCACCGGCTTTCTGGCATGGTCTCGCCGACTACACCGGCTCCTGGTTTTGGGATAAATGGTATTATGTCGCAACAGGTTGGCTTACCGTTTTTCCCAATACAGCGCTATCGCCTGACGTGTCCCCTTTGGTCGAATATGCATCCAATTTTTCACAATGCCGGTTCGCCGCGGCGAACTTGCTTGCGTTCATCTCTCCCATGACGGGGAGACCCTGGGATACAGTATCTGCAATTCATCCGTTCCTCGCTCTCGGACTCTTTTGTTATGCCTCGTCCATGGCTTTTTTTCTGACACGTTGTGGGTTCCTTCAACGCCGAGCCTTGCCCGGCATTTGGTCACTGGTCGCGCTGGCCTGTCTTGGCCTTTCAGGATGGACGCTGTCGGTTGTGCTCACAAACAATTTTGACAACCTTCTGGCGATTTCCATTTTACCCGCTTTAGCGGGACTCGTCTGGTATATCCCCAACGACACCCTGCCCCCTCAAGACGCCAAATCCCAGCCCGGAATTTTTGAAATGTTCATCCCAACCGGGATGCTCGTTGCCGGTTTGTTATTTATCTATCCCGAGCTGGCCCCGGCCATTCTGGGGTGCGCGGCATTCTTCATTCTCGGCCGCATAATCACAGATCGCCATCATCGTATTGCAGCCATTACATTCGGCCCTGCCGCCGTTGTGCTTGGCTTGGTTCTCGCCACTCCGTGGCTTCCGGTCATGATTGGCTTTTTTCAGGGGCAACTCCACCTCGGATTTGACGCCTCAACGCTACGACCAGGAGAGGGATTTTTTAAAGGTCTCATTACAGCCCCATTTGTACCGAGTGCCTCGTTCGGTTTGTGGATGCCCTACGAATGTTGCGTGCGTGAACATATTCGATGGTGGTTCGGCATATATAATGCCGTTGCCCTTCCCGGTATCGTACTCATCGTTCTTGGAGCGCGGCGCAGTCTGCGCATTGGTGCCTGGCCCGTTTTCGCTACGGCTGTGGCCTGCAGTCTCGCCGCAGCAGTCATGGGAATCGGCTTCTCCTATGACTACGGCATGTTTAAATTTTTACTTGTCGGCTGGTTTGCGTTTGTCATTCTCATGGTGTTAGGGGGCTACACCGTCGTGGACTGGTTTACGCGCCGGCAACATCAGCGTCTGGGGGCAAGCCTTATTGGACTTTTTCTTCTGGCTTTTCTTGGTATGACGCTGTTTCATGTCGCAAGCTTCAATGCAACGGTCTATCCGAAAACGACCGTCGCGGCTCAAGCCCTAGAAAAAATAACTCAAAATATTCCAAAAGGTGGCGTTGGCGCGGCCATTATTGATGAGTCACGCGTTGCTCCCGCCATTTGGGGCTTGCGTAATACCCCGGTTGCATTCTTCAGTAGTCACCACGAATACTTTACCAATCCCAAGCTCATGCGGCCCCAAGCCGACCGACTCGGTAGTGAGATTCTTTATATGCTCACCGACCGACCCAATGCCTTTCCCCCCAATACACTCGTCCGCCAAACTGGTCCCTTCAGCCTCTATCGTGTCGAGAGTCCCAAGACGTATGTCTCCGCTATCGCCTTTCCTGAGCACATCGACTATCTTGAACCGGACGGCACATTTTGGCTTGGACCGGGAACGACCCGACTCAGCGTCCAAAGCGATACGCAAACCTTGGTTCGTCTGTTACTTGTCGCACGACCTGGACCAAGTCTTCCGCCAGGGGAGCCTGTACGACTTCATATCTCGACAGACACAGGGTATAATAATACGCTTGAGGTCTCAGCATATGGCATCATCGAAACCGTCATCCCGGTGCGCAAAGGAATGACCGAACTTAACCTTTTGCCAACAAATATCCCCGACCCTGCCGGCAAAGCTCCGTTCGATTCCCGCACCATGATAGCCAAGGTTGAAATGCTTATCCTTGTGCCTGATGGTCAACGTGCATCATATCTTGTTGATGTCACCGGCCCTCTTGGTATTGATACAATCAACGGAAGCGTATGGCGTTGGTTAAACGAAAAACCACTTGTATTGACGGTATTCTCGACTGTTCCGACAATCGTTCACATGACGGCCAGACTTATGCCTGGTCCAAGCTTGCCCGGTGTTGCGGCACGATTTGTTTCCATCGAAACCAGTGCCGGATATGCTGAACGCCGCACTCTTGATACCGATGACCCTCTTGACCTTCGTATTCCCGTTCCAGCCGGTATGACGCGCATTGGTCTGCGTGATCTCGACACTCCGACGACCAGTGTGCCTGGTGATGCACGCACCTTGTTACTCGCTATCGGCAATCTCGATGTCACTTTCAACAAGAAATAGGACTTCGTATTTTTCTATGTATCAACACACAATGGCACAATCACATTTGCCGTTCTCCAATGCTCCGCGACGACATATTGTGTTCACCATAGCGCTTAAGGTCTTAATGACGTGGAGTTCACCGACATGCTAACTTCTTGTGTTGGCGCCCTGTGGTGCTTCGCACTGCTCACCGCCATGGGGATTGGTCCGGTACTATGGTGCCTGGACAATACGGATCGATACGAAGCCGGATTGTGCTTATCTCCCGCGGTGGGGTTGGCGCTTTTTGCCTGTTGCGGCACCTACTTCATTGTATCCGATGTCCCGGTCCATGTTTGGGCCGGTCCGTTTTCGGCCATTGCGGCAAGCCTCGGCGTGATTTTGGCCCTATGGCGATTTCGCTCTGATTTGATGAACGGAAGGCGTGGCAAAGGCATTCATCGCGCCTACTTTTTGGGCGCAATAACCGTCATCGTGTTGCTCTTTGCTCCGCCCCTTATCGGCGGGCCCGACTTTATAGCCTTTCGCGGAAACGGAGACGACACCCTCATTTACGCCACACTCGGTCAATACCTGGGGAATGAACCGTACCATCTCGCATTCCGTCTCGACATGAACACCATCGAAGCCATGCATCCACTGTATCCACAAGCCGTGAACATGCTTAACATTCGATGGACGACATCTATGCTTTTGGCGGTTTTCTCGCAGTTGACCGACATTTCGCAGGTAGAATTCGAGCCATTTTTAGGATTGCTTCTCTTGTTATCGTCATTTGGCCCCGCCTACCTCATCGCGCGATCAAGTCGCGTTCCTCCGCTCGCCGCCACCGTGAGTGCTCTTGTCGTTTGCGTCGGATTTTGGGGACAGTTGGTGCTCGATATCCAGGCTATGTCTCACCTGAATGCGCTGCCTCTTGTTTTAACGGCAGCCTGCCTGTTTATCCGCCTGGAAACACGACCGCGGACGGTTTTTCACCCTGCGCGAGGGCTTCTGGGCTTCTTGATGGCAGCGATTATCTTCACCTATATGGAAATGACCCCTATCCTTCTCTCCGGGGTGCTCCTCTATGTTGTGTTCCGTCTTGCCGCTAAAGACATGACCTTACGGCAATTCTCCATGCATGGAGTCAGCCTTCTTACCATGCTTGTCCTGTTTCTTCCCCGAATCGACTACTTTTGGCGATTCTTCACCACACAAGCAACCAATTCGTTGGCGACAACAAAAGCCACGGCCACAACACCCTGGTTCACTTTTTACTTCAACTTCCTCAATACGCGGCTTATCTCTTCGCTCTGGGGCGTTGCAGCGCTTGAACCACCGGAGTCAGTCGGATTTATTTTACGTAACCTTATTCGATACTCTCTTTTCATCTTTTCCTTTGTTCTCTCGTTGTTCAGCATGGTCTTAACCGGACTTTTTTTGAAGGACACAACATACCGGAAAGAGAACCCCGCCACCCTGTTTCTGATCTGCATGTCGGCAGGCGGATTGCTGTGTGCCGTTGCTCTGTACCTGCTCGACCACCCCTGGCCAGCGGCTAAAGCGTTGACCTATATTGCGCCATTTTGCATCCTGACTCCGACAGCGCTCGTCGCCAGCCGCATGCATGACAATTTCCAATCGAAATTCATTGATATCAACGCGCTTCTCGTCGCCGGCTGGCTCGTCATCTGTTTGCTCCCTGGACTCCTGCGGCCCGTCAATGCCGGGTTAGGAACAGAACTGGAGCATTCCCCCAACCATCATGCCTTATACAGAAAACAACCGTTTGACCTTGCTCCCATTCATCTCGCCCTCAAGCAGGCCCATCAACACCTTGATCGCCGCCCGCGTGTTGCGGTTTCAACTTTGGACCCGTGGACGCAAAATTATCTGATTCTTGCCATATCTTCTCAATCCACGCCGGTGACGTTATCACGATTGGACAGTAACCCTGATGTCCTGCCCGTTGACTTTACCCTTATTGACCTGTCACGGATCACTGATCCACAGTCGGTATCTGATTTTGTCGTTGCTCGTGCCGGCAATTTCGGTCTCCTTCGTCTGCCACCGGATCAACGTGCTCAATTGTGCACACTTTCTTTTGACTTCTTCTCCGGTCAGGTACTGTTTGGGAATAATCGACCCGGTTTATTGTGGATCCAATCAGGGCGTACGTCTCTCACTATTCTCAGCGGCTCAACCGGATTTGCCACACTGTCCAGCGTCATATGGAAAGGACCGGCCTGGGGAGAAAAAACGACGACTCCCTTGCGTGTGATCCCTCCCCAGGGAGAAGCCTTGACGTTTGAGATTCCGGAAAAACGCGATGTGACGTTCTCCCTTCCTGTGCACCCCGGAGAGAACACGTTTATCCTGGAGGCCGACACACCCTCTCCGGCGGGGTTCGCCTTTGCATTGGAACAACTCACAATCAAAGCATTTGTCAGCCAGGAGCCGACGCCTCTGGCGGCACCATAAAAGTCATTCTATCGAGATATCCTCATAAAAAACGCCGGGGAATTTCATCCCCGGCGTTACGCTTCCAGACCTTGCAATTGTTTTTTTGAACTCACCCTTCTCCAGCAAGTTCCAGGCGTTTCGCCTCCAATTCTTCCCACCGTGCATAGAGTCGGTCTACTTCGGCTTGAGCGCGTTCATGTTGGGCAACAATCTCGGGCAACTTCTCAGCATCACACGCAATAGCAGGATCATGTAACTGTGCAGTCACTGTTTCCAATTCGGATTCCGCTTCAAAAATCGCGTCTTCCATGCCATCAAGTTCACGCTGTTCTTTATAGCTCAGTTTTTTGGGCTTGGCCTTGGCCGGCTTTGATTCTGTGTTACCGGTTTTGACTTTTGTTTTGACCTTTGCCCGGGCTTTGCGTTCATCGTCCCATTGGTCGTAATCGGCGTACCAGATAGCATTGCCATGTCCATCCAGTCCAAGCAATTGAGTTGATACGCGATCGAGAAAATACCGGTCGTGGCTGATCAGAACGATCGATCCGGAGAATTCGACAAGACTCTCTTCAAGGACTTCCAGCGTTTCGATATCAAGATTGTTGGTCGGTTCATCGAGAAATAAAATATCCGCTGGCTGCAACATAAGGCGAGCAATAAGAACCCGCGCTTGCTCTCCACCAGACAACTCGGCAACAGGTAAAGGAAGTTGTTCCGGTTTGAACAAAAATCGTTTGGCCCAGCTCACCACATGCAATGGCCGATCACGGTAAATGACGGAATCTCCATGTGGCGACAATGCCTGTTTGAGGCTGACGGTCGTATCGAGCTGTTCACGATTTTGATCGAAAACAACCGTCTGCACATTGGGTGCAAACGACACCGTTCCCGTATCGGGCTCTATCTCTCGGGCCAACGTACGCAACAACGTCGTTTTTCCACTGCCATTCAAACCTACCAGTCCGAGACGACTTCCCGGAGACAGAACGACGTCGAGACCGTTGAACAACGTCTTTCCACCGAGTGTTTTGGAAATGTCTTCAGCAACAACAAGGCGTTTCGTCTTGCGATCTGTTGCCGTAAAGTCGATGCCGGCTTTCCCGGTATCGGCCGTCAACCGGCGAGTTCGGGCAAGCTCTTCCTGCAATCGCCCGGCTTCATCCTTGCGATACTTGGCTTTGGTTGAACGGGCTTTGGGACCACGCCGCAACCATTCAATCTCACGTCGTACTTTGTTCGCCAGGGTCTGCTCATACCCCACCATACCCTGACGGTACTCTTCCCGTTTTTCCAGAAACCGACTGTACGAGGCGTCGACGCTTAAATATCCATCGGCGTATCCTCGACCTAATTCAATAGTTCGTGTCGTGACATTTTCAAGGAATGAACGGTCATGGCTAATCACAACATACCCGCAATCAAGCGAGAGAAGGAGTTCTTCCAGCCACAAGATCGATTCAAGGTCAAGATGGTTGGTCGGTTCGTCCAACAGGAGAATATCGGGTCCTTTGACAAGCTCGCGAGCTAAAGCAAGTCGCTTGCGCCATCCTCCGGATAATTGATCGACATGTTGTGTTCGATCCATAAATCCGGCCTTGCCGAGAGCGATACCAACACGAGTATAGAGTTCTTCCGCTGGAACATGCTCGTTATGAAGCGGCTCGGCAACAATCTCTTCAACGGTTTTCGTCGGGTCAAGTTCATCTTCTTGCGCAAGATAGGCAAGTCGTGCCTGGCGTAAGACAAACCGTTCTCCCGTGTCGGGAAGGATATGACCAGCGAGAATTCCAAGCAATGTGGACTTCCCTGAGCCGTTGGCTCCAATAAGACCGACTCGCTCCTGTTTTCCTATTCCTAAAGACAAATCCGTAAACAAAGGATGTGCGGCAAACGTGATCGATACATTTTGCAGGGAAATAAGCGTTATCATGATGCAAAGCCCTGTATCAGCTTCCCTGCCGCTCCGTCAAAAGCGGAAATGCGTGTTCCTCTCCACCTCATCATCGAAACATTAAATGCAAACGAAGACAACGATGAGGTGGAACCGGAACGCATGCACAAATACCATCCTACGAAGACGTGTTTTTTATGAGGTTTCAGTTTTCAGCTCTTCAATAATGCCGCTTAAGTCATTCAATTGACTCGCTAACTCAGACAAGGCCAAAGAAGAATCCGTGGCGCCTTGAGCAATCTCAGAAGAGATGAGATTGATTTCGTCTACGGCGCGGCTAATTTTTTCGGCTGTTGTCGATTGTTCCTCGGCGGCTGTGGCAATGACGGCGATTTGACTGGCTGAGGACTCTGCTCCAGCAACAATTTCCTTCAACACTTCGCCTGATTCACTCGACAAATTCACGGCTTTGTCAATATCTACAGCCGCTTGTTCCATTGATGTCATATTATCTGCGGCCAAGCGTTGAATAGTGCCTATGGATTGCCCAACTTCTTTGGTGGCTCCCATAGTTTTTTCGGCAAGTTTACGGACTTCGTCGGCCACGACGGCAAATCCACGACCGGCCTCTCCCGCTCGTGCAGCTTCAATTGCTGCATTTAACGCAAGGAGGTTGGTCTGATCGGCAATATCATTGATGACATCCATAATGTTGCCGATGGATTGCGCCTGACCATCAAGTTGTGTCATATTTTCTCGTAGCGCCATTGCACGCTTTTGCGTTGCGTTCATAGCCTCAATGGATTGTCGCACAACATCGGCACCTTTCTGGGCGGTTTCTCTGGCATTGTTGGCCATGATACTTGCTTCATCAGCATTTTGTGCAACGTCGAGCACCGACGCGTTCATGTACTCCATGGATTCGGCAGTGGATTGAATGCGCTGTTGTTGTGTCTCAGCTCCGGATCGTGTTTCATTGGCTTGGTTGGACAATTCACTCGATGCCTCAGCCAAAAAACCAACAATAGATTCAAGACGATCCGCCGCCTGGATCATCCCATCCTTCCGCGCGACCTGCGCTTCTAACATGGATTTTTCTGCGTAACACTTGGCCTCGTCTGCAGCTTTGGCCTTTTCCAGCGTCTCTTGCGTTTTAATAGCGATTTCTTCCATATTGGAGAGTAGGGTTCTCGCCATCGTATTCAGAGCTCGTTGCAGCTTGGCAGCCCGGTCGTTCCCGCGTTCATCCAAGTCTACATCAAGGTTACCGTCTGCAATCTGCTGCGCAGCATCTGTCGCTATTTCCAATGGTTTGATAATGGATCGAACAATTGCAATACTGATAGGAAGGATAACAAGAAAAAAGATTGCAGCAATAACTATCAACATGGTTGATGTATTGCTTGAGACCAACCTATCCATTTTTTCTGCAAGTTCATTTTTATCGCGCTCAAGATTATCATAGTAAAAGGCGGTACAGATCCAATATTTTGTGCCAGGTATCAGTTCAGCGTAAGCAAGTTTGGATTTCAGGCCATCCTCTCCGGGCTTGGAAAAATAATATTCCACAAAACCGCCTCCAGACTTGGCTTTGTCTGCAAGTTCCCGGATGTACGTCTTCCCTTTTTTATCCACAACATCAATACGGTTTTGTCCCTCAAATTCCGGTTTGAGTGGATGCGCAATGTTTATCCCTGAAGTATCATATATAAAGAAATATCCGGACTGATCGTCCTCGAAGCGAAGAGAAGAAAGCGTGTCCCGCAAAAGTGCAGCCTGCTTCTGCGGATCGGTAACAGTGCGAAAATCCTGGCTGATGGCTTCTGCCAACACATGGACTGCAACTTGAATTTTTTCTTTTTGAGCCGCCAGCAGTTTTGTTTGCATCGTTTCGATGCTGAGGTCTCTCATATTATATTCATGCTTGAGAAACCCGAATACAATTCCGATCAGAAACAGGGCCATTATGCTTAACATAAATGAAATTCGCACACCGATCGTGAACCGTCGTAACATGACTCCTCCTGTCACTGGCATACATGGAAGGATCGCTATCGAAAAAAAAGCCGTCGCACCTTCCTTCTCATCCTTTTGGTTCTCTCTCGTCCCAGAAAGTAAAAAAGGGGTACCGCTAAACAACACGGTACCCCTGTCGATTCGTTATTTCATGAAATCACAAAGCATGATCACTAGGCACCGGATCGGCCGTCATCACAGGCCGCGCCGCTTCCCGGCCGGTCGTGTTCCGCCGTTGATGTGGCATCACATGTCGCATCATCAGCGGGCTCTCCCGGCAAGGTCAGACCGATGTCGTGACACAATGTCTTGACGGGTTTCTGATCGGCCAGTGCTTTAAGCAGTACATAGCGTTCATTCACCTGACGTTCGATCTCACAACGCAATTCCTTGGAGATTTCAGGCATGAAACGCTCAAGCATGGCATAGCGGTTTTCTCCGGAGAGAAAATCCTGCAAGCTTCCATCCGGGGTTTTGGAATCGAGCGACATGGGATTTTCACCCTTGTCGGCCAAGGTCGGATTGTAGCGGAACAAAGGCCAATAGCCACAATCAACGGCCAATTTGGATTCCAATTGGGTTTTGCCCATGCCCTTGCGAATGCCTTGGTTGATACACGGCGCATAACACAAGATAATCGAGGGTCCAGGATAGCTTTCCGCTTCGGTGAACGCCTTAAGCAATTGTTGCTTGTTGGCGCCCATGGAAACAGCAGCCACATAGACATACCCATAGGACATGGCCATACGAGCCAAATCCTTTTTCCCTGTTTTCTTCCCGGCCGCGGCAAACTTGGCCACCGATCCGGTCGGAGTCGCCTTCGAGGCCTGACCGCCCGTATTGGAATAGACTTCGGTGTCCATCACCAACACGTTGATGTCTTCACCCGATGCCAGCACGTGGTCGAGTCCACCATATCCGATATCGTAAGCCCAGCCGTCACCGCCGAAGATCCAAATGGATTTCTTGGTGAACAAATCGCCCATGGATTCAATCTGCTTCAACAGATCGCTCTTCTCTGCCATACCGGCCAATGCGGAACGAACCGCATCCCCAGCAGTTTTGGATACTTCGGGCGAACCGACTCCAGACAACCAAGAGTTCATGGCATCTTTGAGATCGGCAGGGATGTCCGTGGCAACAGCTTCAGTCACCAGGTCGATCAATCGTTCCCGACGCTTCGACACGGCCATTTCCATACCAAAACCGAACTCGGCAGCGTCTTCGAACAGCGAGTTGCCCCATGCCGGACCATGTCCTTCCTTATTCACGCAATACGGGAACGAAGGCGCCGAGGCCCCCCAAATGGAGGAACATCCCGTGGCGTTGGCGACGACCATACGTTCGCCAAACAGTTGGGTCAGCAGTTTGACATAAGGAGTTTCACCACATCCCGAGCAGGCACCCGAGTATTCCATAAGAGACTGCTGCAACTGACTGCCTTTCAGCGAATCACGTTTGAGCAGCGAATCCTTAAAGGAAATGGTTTCGGAGAAATCAAAGTTCGGAACCTGATCTTCGGTTTGCGTCGCAATGGGCTTCATGACCAAGGCTTTTTCCTTGGACGGGCAGATATCGGCACAGTTTCCACAGCCCAAGCAGTCGAGCGCATTGACCTGAAGGCGAAACTGCATCCCTTTGAGTTCTTTGCCTTTTGCGTCCTGAGTCGTAAATGACGCCGGAGCTCCAGACAATTCCTCGGTGGTAGCCAACACCGGGCGCAAGGCACTGTGCGGACAAACGAATGCACATTGGTTGCACTGAATGCAGTTGTCGGCAATCCATTCCGGAACGAGAATGGCAACACCACGTTTTTCATATTTGGTGGTCCCCACGGGAAAACGTCCGTCGGGTTCGAAAGCGCTGACCGGAAGGCTGTCGCCTTTCTGGGCAAGCATGGGTTGCATGACGTTTTTGACGAAGTCGGGTACGTCTTTTTCCGGCTTGGCGGAGTCGGTCGCCTCGGCCCATGACGCCGGGTAATCGATGGCAACAAGATTGGCCGCCGCATCATCCACGGCCGCGATGTTCATGTTGACAATCTTATCGCCTTTCTTGCCGTAGGCATCTTTAATGGAGTCTTTGAGCAGAGCAATGGCCTTTTCAAAGTCAATAACATTGGCCAATTTGAAAAAGGCGGTCTGCATGATCATGTTGATGCGTCCACCAAGGCCAACTTTGCCGGCAATAGCAACAGCATCAATCGTGTAGAACTTGAGTTTCTTCGTCGCAATGACTTTACGCATGGAAGCCGGCAACTTCTTTTCCATGTCTTCGGCCGACCACGAGCTGTTCAAGACGAAGGTTCCGCCTTCCTTGATGCCTTCAAGCACGTCGTAGAGATTGACATAGCTCGGGTTGTGGCAAGCAATGTAATCAGCGGATTCAACAAGGTAGGTCGACTGGATGGGCTTCGAGCCGAAACGCAAGTGCGAGACGGTAATCCCACCAGATTTTTTCGAGTCATAGGCAAAATAGCCTTGAGCATAGAGATCGGTTTTGTCACCAATGATCTTGATGGCCTGCTTGTTGGCGCCAACGGTTCCATCCGAACCCAATCCCCAGAACTTGCACTGCACGGTGCCTTCGGGAGTCGTGTCGAGTTTTTCCGTGATCTCCAGAGACGTGTGGCTGACATCGTCGACAATCCCCACGGTGAAATGATTCCGCGGAGCATCGGCTTTCATGTTATCGTAAACCGCTTTAACCATACCCGGAGTGAATTCTTTAGAACCCAAACCGTAACGGCCGCCAACAATGTTCTTGTTCAGTCCCTTCTCGGCACAAGCTGAAACAACATCAAGATACAGCGGTTCACCCAAGCAACCATATTCTTTGGTCCGATCCAACACCGTGATGTGCGTGGCGGTTGCCGGCAGAGCCGCAATCAGGGCATTGGCATCAAAAGGACGATACAGACGCACTTTGATGAGGCCAATTTTTTCACCGCTCGCGGTGAGATGGTTGGTGACTTCTTCGATGGTTTCACAACCGGAGCCCATCGCGATGATCACGCGTTCGGCGTCGGGGCTGCCCACATAGTCAAACAAATGCAACGGACGGCCGGTAAGTCCGGAGACCTTCGCCATAATATCGGCGACAATACCCGGAAGCTTTTCCCGATAGACGTTGGCGGCTTCAAGGTTCTGGAAATAAATATCCGGGTTCTGAGCCGTACCACGAATATGCGGATGTTCCGGGTTCAGCGCATTGGCCTTGAATGCCGCGACTTTATCGAAATCAACCAATCCGGCCATATCATCATAACCAAGCACTTCAATCTTCGAGACTTCATGCGACGTCCGGAAGCCGTCGAAGAAGTGCATCACCGGAACACTCGATTCAATAGCGGCAAGGTGGGCGACGAGCGCCATATCGTGCGCTTCCTGGACCGAGTTGGACGCCAGCAAGGCGAATCCGGTCTGCCGGCACGCCATAACGTCCTGATGATCACCAAAAATGGACAGCGCATGCCCAGCCAATGCTCGGGCCGAAACATGAAAAACGCCGGGCAAAAGTTCGCCAGCGATTTTGTACATGTTGGGGATCATGAGCAACAAGCCTTGCGAGGCTGTAAAGGTACTGGTCAAAGCCCCTGCTGCGAGAGAACCATGTACGGCACCGGCTGCCCCGGCTTCGGACTGCATTTCTCTAATTTCCAGAGTTTGTCCGAAGATATTCTTCGTCCCTTTGGCTGCCCATTCATCAGCCAGTTCAGCCATAGGTGAGGAAGGCGTAATGGGATAGATGGCCGCCGTCTCGCTCATGGCATATGCCACGTAGCTAGCGGCCTGGTTGCCGTCCATCGTTTTCATTTTTTTCGCCATTGTGTTCTCCGTTGAGTTGGATCAATTCCTGAATGTAGAGAGGCTGGGGTTGTTGGTTGGGGGAGTATGCCTGCTCTTCGAAGACGTTCCAGGGCGATATCATTCGATTCGCCATGATTCATCTGACCAAATGACGCACAGGACCGTGGTGTTGTGATTCTTTTTGACGCGGTCCACAGGTCACAAGAGACAGCTGGCAACGCTCCCGACTCCTTCGTTTGTTTTTTGTGCTCACGTCGACGTCATACATACAGGCGACGTCATCGCACTTCTAAGGTGGTATCAAAAACGACGACTTGGGGCATTCCCGTTCATCGGGGAACCGTCGTTTCGATACCGGTACAGTCTTCAGGAGTTGAGAAAGTAGCCAGAGGGGTTATTCTCTTGTGCCTTCGACGGACTGTACATTAATGAGTATTGGACGTCTTCGCTACCCTTCTTTGATGCGCTCAGCCGTAATTTTTGAATTTTTCTTCGTTATCTTCATCAAATTGCGCTTCAATCGTGATGAAAAGAGCCGGATTGACACATTCCGGCACGATATCTCCTCGACGAAAATCGTTTATAGGTGTGTCTAAATTTTATAATAGCTGACGACTTATCGACACAGAACGTCTTCTGACGCAGTTCGACATGAATCAAGACATCGGGGTTCTCGACGCACTTGTTCACGTGTCGGAACCCCGAGAGGTTTCGCTCATCTCCCTCGACGGACCTGATCAAGAGCGACTTCAGGATTTACGTCGCGATTGTAGCACACGAGACCGCAATCCAGACAGCGTGTGGCTTCGGCAAGAGCCTCCTGTTCGGTCAGCACACCTTCGACTTCATTGAACGTGCATGTCCGCTCTTTTCCATGGCACAAATGCGGCATATCGGCCCGATCTTTAGGCGCGACGTTTTCGACCGTTTTGAACAGCGTATGCGCAATGAGTTCGCGCTGAACATCGGCTGGGACATGAATATCGCCCTGTGTCAGATAGTGATGTATGGAACGTGCTGCACGCCGACCTTCACCAATGGCCGAAATGACGAGATTGGGACCAGTATGGACATCACCGCCCGTAAAGACATCGGGAATCGCCGTCTGTAACGTCACAGGATCGGCATTGATCGTTTGCCAACGCGTTGTATCGAGATGGCAAACATTATTATCATCATATAAACACGAGATATCGGGGTTCTGGCCGATCGCCGGAATAATGAAATCAACATCAATACGGCTTTCCGACCCTTCAATCGGTACGGGTCGACGGCGCCCCGAGGCATCGGGCTCACCGAGTTCCATACGCAAATACTCCATCTGCGCAACTCGACCCTGCTCATTGGTTATGACTTTCGTGGGCGTGCTGAGGAACATGTACTTAACGCCTTCTTCCTCGGCGCCGGCGATTTCTTCAGGATTTGCCGGCATTTCTGCACGAGTACGACGATACATCAAGGTGACGTCAGCCCCAAGACGAACAGAGGTGCGTGCGGCATCAATGGCTGTATTTCCACCACCAACAACAATGACTTTTTTGCCGATATCGAGCTTTTCCCCCAGTGCTTGAGCCGTCAGGAATTCTATGCCCCCCATGACGCCTTCGGCATCTTCACCCTCTGCGCGCAAGTTCCCGCACTGCCACGCGCCAATACCAACGAAAAAGGCTTCAAATCCTTCTTCACGCAGGGATTCCAACGTGAAATCAACACCAAACTTCGTGTTGAGCACAACATTCACGCCAAGGCTCAGAATCCCTTGAATTTCCCAATCGAGGACTTTTTTGGGCAAACGGTATTCAGGAATACCGTATCGAAGTTGTCCTCCCAGGGCAGGCATGGAATCGTAAATAGTGGGATGGTGCCCCAGACGTCGCAGAAAATATGCACAGGACAAGCCGGCAGGACCGCCGCCGACAATCGCTATCTTACGGCCCGTGTCGGGAAGAACAGGCACCGGCAAATGACGGCCGGAAGCCATTTCATGGTCGGCAACAAATCGCTTGAGCATGTTAATCGCCACAGGTTCGTCGACAGCACCGCGGCGACAGACCGTTTCACAGGGACGAGGACACACGCGGCCACAGACAAGAAGCAAAGGATTGCGTTCTTTAATGGTCATGACCGCCCCATCGTAATCTCCCTCGCGCACCTGGCGGATATAGCGAGGAATATTGATTTGTCCCGGACACTTTTGTCGGCACGGTGCTAAGCAATCCGATGTTTGATTGAGGTGCAACAGCCTTGAACTCATGCCCTCGATGCTGATAACCCCGCGTGGACAGACGGCAACGCACTTGCCACAGGCTCGACATTCTTCGGGATCAATAATGGGTAGGCCGTGAGGCCCCATATGAATCGCATTGAATGGACAGACTTCCACACAGGAACCGAGCCCTAAACATCCGGAAGAACACGCTTTAGCTCCCCCATACAGCATGGCCTGTGCCCGACATGAGGAAGCCCCTTCATAAAGATAGAGTTCGTCGGCCCGCTCTCCTCCCGTGCAATCACGGCAGGCGGACTTCGGTTCCATGGCGCCGACTTCCAACCCCATGATCTCGGCCACCGCCTGAGCGGTTTCAGCTCCACCGGCAACACAAACATCTGCACCGGCTTTGCCAGAAACCACCGCCTGCGCAGCTCCGGCACAACCAGGATATCCGCAGCCACCGCAGTTGGCTCCGGGAAGCGCACTTTCGACCGCCACAACGCGAGGGTCTTCTTTGACATAAAGCACCCGAGAAGCCACTGCCAAAACAGCTGCAGCAACCAACCCCAGACCGAACAAAACGAGAATAGAAGAGAGAATCATATCGGTACCCTTCCTCCGGTATAAAACATACCGGCAGTTTCATGCGTTTTTTATGCAGGTGTACCTTGTTTTCGTCATATCCTCAGGCAATCATTCCCTGGAAGGCAAAAAACGCCAGAGACATAATGCCCGCCATGATGAGTCCCGCCGGCACGCCTCGAATGGAGCGCGGCATGCGGGTCACTTCCAATTTTTCCCGAATCGAGGCCAAAACAACGAGGGCCAACATAAACCCCAGGCCGGAGAACAGTGCAAAGAGAATACTTGTGACAAAATCATATTCTTTACGCTGACAAATAATGGCAATCCCCATCACGGCGCAGTTCGTCGTGATAAGAGGTAAGAAGATACCAAGAGATTGATACAGCGGCGGCACCATTTTTTTGAGAAACATTTCAACGAACTGAACAAGCGCTGCAATCACAAGGATAAACGTCAGCGTTTGCAAGTAGCCGAGATCGAGAGGATCGAGAACATATTTTTGAACAAGCCAAGTAAACGCCGTCGACATCGTCACGACAAAGACAACCGCGCTCCCCATACCGAGAGCGACTCCGGTCTTTTTCGAGGTGCCTATAAACGGACAGTTCCCGAGGTATTGCGCCAAAACGATGTTGTTGACAAAGATCGCCGCAATAAAAAGAAGAAAATATTCTTGCATGATGTGGCCTCCCCTACGCTATAAGCCCGGCTATTTTCCCAATCCGCCGCATGCACCGCACGATGCGCAATCGTGTGTGGGGCCGTCGATGGCCTTGAGGCCTTTGCGCTTCCGCTGGACATTGGTGAGATAATTCATCCCCGCCAACAAAAGTCCGAGACAGACGAACGCGCCTGGCGCTTCAACCATGAAGGAAAACGGCTTGAAGGTGGGACCAAAAACATCGGTCCCAAAAAACGAGCCGTAGCCAAAGATCTCACGAAGTGAACCAAGAAACGTCAACGAGAGGGTAAAGCCCAGCCCCATTCCCAGGCCATCGGCCATGGAAGGCAAAACCGAACGCTTTGAAGCAAAGGCCTCAGCCCGCCCGAGAATGATGCAGTTGACAACAATAAGTGGAACGAAGATGCCGAGTTGCTGATAGAGTGGATAGGCAAATGCCTGCATGAGCAATTCGACTGCCACCACCAACGATGCCGCGATAACAATAAAGCAGGCAATGCGGACTTTGGCCGGAATAACATTCCGCAATAATGACACCATGCAGTTCGACAATGTCAGCACAAAGATAACGGCCAACCCCATCCCCAGACCGTTGTTGGCTGTTTTGGTGACCGCCAATGTGGGACACAATCCGAGAACCAGTCGAAATGGAGGGAGATCCGTCCACAATCCCTTGGAAAACTCTTTCCACAATGTGTTCATAACATCTCCGGAAGCCGTGCGAGGCCGTGTTGAGTGTCCAGACATCCTTTCACAGGGTGCGTTCCTGTTTCCCTGGTTCGGGTGTGGGTCACATGTTCCAGGAGCTGGTGATATCGTTTTTAATGGCTTGATAAATTTTGACGGCCTCCTGAACGGCCGACACCGTTCCCGTTGAGGAAATCGTGGCACCGCCAACCCCATCAATGTCGCCGCCGGCCGCGCTGAGTGCAATGGAGTCAATGGAGTGGTTATGAAACTGGCTTGAAAACGCGACATCCGTCACGCGAGTTCCAACTCCGGGAGTTTCTTTCAAAGTCGTGATGCCGATGCCGGAAAGCCGGTCATTCTGTGGATGAAAGCCGACCATGACGCCGATATCGCCACCATAGCCTTTACCCGCCGTTTCAAAGGCTACACCGACGAGTTTGCCGTTCTGGAGTGCGGGAAAAACAGTGATGGTCTGTCCTGTTTCGGCCAACGTAAAGGATTTACGGTCTTTGATGGGGTCATTGTCATACCCTTGAAGCACGTGCTTCATGGCCGGAGCCTGCACATACGTGAGAACCTGTTCTTCAATCCGGCTTTGTGTGGCGGCACGCAATCCGGCGAGGGTGAATCCGGAAATGCCACAAATCAACGACAACACAACAATCATTTTTGGTATTTCGCCCATGTCGCTACCTCGCTCCAAACGGTTTGGGCCGAATCCGCTCTATCAGGGGAGCAAACAAGTTCGCCAAGAGAACAGCGAACACCACCCCATCAGGATACTTGCCGTAAACGCGAATGATGACGGTCAATACTCCACCAAGTAATCCATAGAGAATCATGGCACGAGAACCGGACGGTGAGGACGAAGGATCGGTGGCGAGAAAAAAAGCGGCGAAAACCGTTCCACCGGCAAACAGATGAAATATGGGAGAGGCATATTGGGTCGGGTCCAAGTCGTAAAAGCTGAACGCGCCGATGAACACGCCGACGAGAAACGCAATAGGAATATACGGGCGTAGCCATCCTTTCCATAGAAGATAGATGCCGCCAAGCAATACAGCGCCCACTTGTGAGGCCCCCAACCAGCCAAGTTGATTACCGAAGAACATCTCTACAAGGCTTGCAGGATGCATGTATTCCACGCCGAAATGCTTCAATTGTCCTAACGGATAATCCCACGGCGCACTGAGCATGCAGGCTTCGATATCCATGGCATGTGGCCAGGAGACGCGACAAATGGCCCAGCCCAAAGCGGCGGCACACACGGGAGCACCTCCGATACCGCCGAAAATCATCTTCCCCAATGCAATGCTGGATACACTGCCCATGACGACAAGCCACCAAGGTGCTGATGCCGGGAGAATGAAGGCAAAAATGAGGCCAATCACCACGCTACTCAAATCATCAATGGCCGCTTCCTGTTCCATAACCATAGCGCAGAGATATTCCGTGACCACAGCGACCGCACAGGACAATGCCATAACTCGTATCGCGTCGATGCCATAATGGGCCACCGCGAAAAGTATCGCCGGTATCAGCGCGTATATCGTATGGAGCGAGAGTCCTTTAACGGTTTTTCCACAATGGATGTGCGGAGGGACGGCAACCGTCAAAACAGGAGACGTGAGGAAATTTTTCATAGCATACTCCTCTACGAGACCGTATCGGGTTCACAGTAAAGGCTGGCCAATTCGGCTTTTGCCAAGCGGAGATACTGCACGACTGGTCGACGCGAAATACAGACATATCCACATAACCCACAATCCATGCAGGCATGAAGATGCTGTTCCGCAGCTTTTTCAAACAAGCCGAACTCCGCATACCGTGACAGCATCCCTGGATCGATGCGGGACGGACAGACCAGCACGCACTCTCCGCAACTGATGCATGGCGCATCTTCAACCATCGGGTAGGCATGTTTCTTCACGACGCCAACGCCATACACGCCTTTTTGCAAGCCCTGATCAAGAGAACGTATACAGTCTCCTCGAAATGCACCGCCTTCAAATATCTTGTCCCCGAATCTGACATTTTTTCCGATTTCACTGAGAATAAAACCGATGGGTGTTCCCACCGCAGCCTTGTAAGTGGCTTCATTGACGGAAAAAATGGTCGATGGGAACGGTATGCCCGTCGTGGTCACTATACCGATCTCATACAGAAGCGGGATACTAACAACACACACGTCATCCGAGTTTTCCTTGCCGGTGGCCGCTTTGATGACAAGTGGATCAAGCCCGGCGGGATATACCGGAGGTACTCGCTTTGTTCTTACACCGGGCAATGTTCCACTTGCCCCCATAGCCGTAACGAGTAAACACGTCTCCGGTGTGACCAAGGTCATGAGATGGCGCAACCCCTCAGACACAAGAAAGGGTTCGTCACGTAGCAATTGCCCATAAACCGTGATGTCCGGTTCCGGTTCCACGCCATTGATCACCAGTATTCGCGACGAGTGGACCGCTCCGACATTCACTCCACAACGCAGCAGCATCGTTTTGAGTTCCACGCGATCACGATCGGTAAACGTCACCGGTGGAACAACGGCATTGCCGTTGGTCTCGATACGAATACTTTCGTTTTCTACGGCTGACACGGTTCCACACACCGAGGCGAGTATATCGGGAACATCACTCTCCGTCGCCGACGCGACACACTGCCCCAAGGCCACCTCATCACCGACGGAAACAACCGGTTCATGCTGGCATAGGGTCAACAGAACATGTTGTGGTTCGGGAAGAGTCCTGACCGATCCTCTTGACGATGTCATCAGTTGAAATCGTTTTTTCATAATAATCTACCGTATGTGACAGAGGAAACAATCGTCTTCGCCGTACGGACCCTTTTTGAGTTCCCGATGGCACTTCATACACTGGTCGTGGTAGGCATCCATCCTGGTCATGATAAGATCCTTACCTCTTTTTTCATGACACGCCGAGCACTGAGTATACTCACCCGTGTAGTGTTTCATATTGATTGGTTCGTGACAATTGCCGCAGCCTTGCAGGTGGAGATCAAACATCTCGCTATGACATTCCGCACAACGGGTGTGGGCGGCCTCGGCTATACTGGGCATATTCTCGTTCCCAACCTTTTCGTGGCACGTTGAACAGGCCATAGGTTCGGGCTCGATATCGGTAGAATGGTGACATAACTGACAATCATCGCCAGTATTTTGTAAATGTTCGTCGTGATGGAAGGTCGATCCGGTATATTCAACATGATGACATGTTATACATGACGAGCTATTCCCAAACATGTTGACGTGATTTTTAATGAATTTGGCGTCAAAAGAGGCAGGATGGCATTCGCCACAGGCAATGGAGCGTTGCGGGTTAGGCATATTGTCATGATGGCAGTCATCGCACACAAGCCCATAATCTTCAGCATGTTTGGCGTGAGTAAATATTACATTGCCGCCTTTATTGTTGAGGAGCACCCTGGTGGGAACGTCTTGCTTGGCTTCTGGAACCAGGTAGCCGATCACAGCCAGGAGAAAGAGGGCCAACGTCACGGTGCTGATTGCAAACAAACGCTTGGGAAATTTCATGGCTCTCTCGCGGCAAACGATGCTGACGCCGTGGCGTGCCCATCGTTAGGTTATGATGTCGGGAGCCGGTGCGCTCCCGACATCGTTAATATGCGGTTATTTGGCGACCTCCGCGGCTTTCATTGCCCATTCCGGCAACGTGGACAAATCCAGTCCCCACAACGTCGGCATAATTGCGACAACAAAGAATGTAATCAAAATTGCGCCGATGATATTGAGGTATAACCCAGTTCTGGCCATTTGTGGAATAGTTACGCAGCCGCTTCCAAAAACAACGGCATTCGGTGGCGTTGCAACTGGCAGCATAAAGGCATACGAGGCCGACACGCAAGCCGCCACGATGGTACCGTACGGGTTAACGCCCATCGCCACGGCGGCACTGCCCATGATGGGGACGAGCAAGGTGGCCGTCGCCGTGTTGGAAGTGATTTCCGTCAGGAAGATGGTCATGATGACAACCGCGCCGATAAAGACAACCATACCCGTGCCTTCAAGAATGCTCAGGTTACCAGCGATCCAGGCAGCCAGACCGGTCTTGGAAAATCCGCTGGCAATGGCCAAACCACCACCAAAGAGCAAGATGACATCCCAAGGAATTTTAACAGCTGTCTTCCAATCAAGCAGGAATCGGCCTTTCTTGAAATCCGACGGAATAATGAACAACGCCAAGGCACCAATAATGGCGATGGTGGCATCGTGCATCATTGCAATTTGAGGAATTTTGATAAAGCCGCGCAAAATCCAGCACAAAGCAACAATAGCGAAAACCCACACGATCTTTTTTTCTTCTTTCTTCATGGGCCCAAGCTTTCTCAGCTCGGCATCGATAATCGCTTCGCCGCCGCCAAGTTCCTGGCCTTTTGTGGAGAAAAGAAAATGTGTGAGAACCCACCAGCTAATTGCCAGCATAATGACGGACAGGGGAATGCCGAAAGCCATCCACTGGGCAAAGGTAATTTGCTGTCCGTACATTTTTTCAATCATGCCGACCATGATCGTGTTGGGTGGCGTCCCGATGATGGTGCCGACACCACCGATGGAGGCTGCATAAGCAATACCGAGCATCAGCGACTTCCCAAAGTTGAACTCGACACCGCCATGAGCACAGACTTTCAGGTCGTCGGCTTCAAGTCCGGTTGCTTGGGCGACAACAGCCAGCCCGATGGGGACCATCATCATCGTGGTCGCCGTGTTGGACACCCACATGGACAAGAACGCCGTCGCAATCATAAATCCGAGAATCATCCGGTTGGGGCTTGAACCGACGATTTTAATCGTATGCATAGCGATGCGCCGATGCAGGTTCCAGCGTTCCATGGTCACAGCGATAAAAAAACCGCCCATAAACAAATAAATAAGGTGGTTGGCATATGGTGCCGTCGACTGAGCCGACTTCATAATGCCGAGAGTGGGAAATAACGCAATGGGCAACAAAGCAGTTGCCGGAATGGGAATGGCTTCTGTGATCCACCAGATCGCCATGAGCGCCGTGACAGCACCGACTCTGAGAGCTTCCGGTTTCATTCCCTCAGGCAGTGGTAATAGTAGGATCAGAATGAAAACAATGGGACCTAGAAAAAAACCGATCCGTTGACTGTTCGAATACGTATCCACGCAACTCCCCCAATAGGCTTACGGACTCAGAACTCTTTCATTTCCCCCATGTGTTCAGCCATCTTCCACCCTTCCCCGGTGTTTGCGCCTGTGGCGCAAGCGCAAACACCGGCTGGAAGAAGTCTGAAACGTCAAGAAAGAGACTAGAAATCCAGTTTGTAATCGTCGATAAACGTTTTCATCCGTGCGCGAGAAATGGCTAAACGCTCGCGAAGCTCTTTCTTGTAGGCTTCGATATCAAACGTTTTAGCGGCAACACCCGTATCCATCGCGGCTTTGGCAACGGCCGCCGCTTCCCATTCGATGACACGCAGGTCAAACGGTTTGGGAATGATGTAATCGGGTCCGAACTCCATTTCTTCAACTCCGTAGGCCTTCATGACGTAATCGGGTACGGGTTCTTTGGCCAAGTCAGCCAACGCATTCGCTGCGGCGACTTTCATTTCTTCGTTGATGGCCGTGGCATTGCAGTCGAGCGCACCACGGAAGATGAACGGGAAACCAAGCACATTATTGATTTGGTTGGGGAAATCAGACCGTCCTGTCGCCATGATGGCATCGGGACGAGCTTCTTTCGCATCAGGATAGGTGATTTCCGGATCGGGGTTGGCGCATGCGAAAATCAACGGATGATCGGCCATGCCCTTCACCATATCTTGCGAAAGGATACCGCCTTTGGAGAGTCCCAAGAAGCAGTCGGCGCCTTTGAGTGCATCGCCCAGGCTGGCGTATTCCACGTCTTGTGCAAAGGCTTGCTTGAACTCGTTGAGCCCGGAACGGCTTTTGTTGATGTGGCCGCGTGAATCGAACATGGAGATATTTTCGCGTTTGACACCGAGGCTGATGTAGAAGTTGGAACAGGCGGTGGCAGAAGCGCCGGCACCCGACACGACGACGCGGAGATCTTCAATTTTCTTGCCGCTGATTTCCAGAGCATTGAGCAGGCCGGCTCCGGAAATGATCGCCGTTCCATGCTGGTCATCATGGAAGACCGGGATATTCATTTCTTTTTTGAGTGTTTCTTCAATGTAAAAGCACTCGGGAGCCTTAATGTCTTCGAGGTTGATTCCGCCGAAGGTGGGCTCCATAGCCTTAACTATTTCAATCAATTTATCCGGGTCGGATACATCAAGGTTGATATCGTAGACATCAACGTCGGCGAACACTTTGAAGAGCACGCCTTTGCCTTCCATGACCGGTTTTCCCGCGGCGGCGCCGATATTCCCCAAGCCCAAAACAGCCGTTCCGTTGGACACAACGGCGACCAGGTTGCCCCGGCCCGTATATTCATAGGAAAGCTGCGGATCACGCTCGATTTCCTTGCACGCCAACGCTACACCAGGCGTATAGGCCAGAGACAATTGTTTTTGTGTTTCGCACGGTTTGCAGGGAATAACTTCAACTTTCCCTTTATGTCCCTTGGAATGATAATCAAGTGCTTCCTGCGTTGTGTACAAAGCCATGGGGGCCTCCATTTTAGAGTGGGTTTGCTACAAAATTTTTCGTTTTACTCAAGGCCAACGGCTTGACGATCGGGCTGAGCGTACAGTTCGCCGCCATGCGCGTCATTGATGACAAGTAATGGAAACGATTCCACCGTCAGTTCACGAATGGCTTCAGGACCAAGTTCGTCAAACGCAATGACTTTGGCCGCGGAGATGCACTTGGATAAAAGCGCACCGGCTCCACCGGTTGCACCGAAGTAGACCGCCTTATGGTCAATAAGTGCTTGCTTTACGGCATCATTACGCTTGCCTTTGCCGATGCTTGCTTTGAGCCCCAGACTGTGCAGTCGGGGAGCATACGAATCCATGCGATAACTCGTCGTCGGACCGGCCGCGCCAATGGGGCGTCCCGGAGGTGCCGGACTGGGGCCAACATAGTAAACAACCGCCCCTTTGAGATCGAAGGGCAAGTCTTCGCCCTTGTCGAGCAGATCGCACAGTCGTTTGTGCGCTGCATCTCGGGCCGTATAAATAGTACCGGTCAGCTTCACGACATCTCCAGCCTTCAGCTTGACGATATCGTCGTCGGTCAGCGGTGTGGTGAGATTGTATTCGGCCATCAGATCTCGACCTCCTCGTGCCGTGCGCTATGGCATTGGATATTGACGGCCAGGGGCAGACTGGCAATATGGCAAGGATGCATTCTGATTTTGACGGCGAGTGTCGTCGTCGCACCGCCAAGCCCCATAGGACCAATACCAAGCTTGTTGATTTCGGTTAATAATTCGTCTTCCATGGCAGCCAGCTTTTCATCGGGATTCGTATCGTCAAGCTTGCGCAGCAGTGCTTTTTTGGCGAGAATCGGGGCCAATTCAAAGGTGCCTCCGATGCCGATACCGACGATGGTTGGCGGACACGGATTCGGTCCAGCCTCGGCAACACGGTTGAGCACAAACTTTTTGATGCCTTCCCACCCCTGAGCCGGAGCCAGCATGGTGACGCGCGACATATTTTCCGAACCGCCACCTTTCGCCATGAACGAAATCTTGATTTTATCGCCGGGCACAATGTCAAAATGGATGATCGCCGGGGTGTTGTCTTTGGTATTGGCGCGGGTCAAGGGATCACAGGCCGATTTACGCAAGTAGCCTTCTTCATACCCTTTGCGTACCCCTTCGTTGATGGCCTCACGAATATTCATCCCTTCGACCTTCACGTCTTCGCCAAGCTCCACAAACAGCACGGCAAGCCCGGTATCCTGACACAATGGCAGGCCGGTTTCTTCAGCCAACTCGTAATTTTCCTTGAGCTGCCGGAAAATTTCTTTGGCGGCGTCGCTGGTTTCCTTGGCTGCACATTCATCAAACCGTTGCCGGATATCGTTCGGCAAAATACGGTTGGAATGCACCGCCATGGTGGCGACGGCCTCGATAATTTCGGAAGCCTGTACGGTTCGCATAATTTTGTCTCCCATGCCTAAAAAATGCTCTTGATGGCGGTAATGCCCATTTTACGACGCAGAAAGCCCAGTTGGTTCTGCAGCGGCAACTGTTTGGGGCACACATCCTCGCAAGCCAAAAGGCCCATACATCCAAAGATACCGTTATCATTGCCGATTACTTCAAAGTACTCTTTATCCGAGCGCTGATCCCGAGGATCGACAACAAAACGAGCAATCCGGTTGAGTGATGCTGCGCCCAAGAAGTCGTCACGCAAGCGTGCTGTTCCGCAAGCGGCAACACAGCATCCGCATTCGATGCAGCGTTCAAGTTCGTAAACCTGTTCGGCAACGGAGTTGTCCATACGTTCTTCTTCTGCGGCCGGATCGAAGACTGTGGATGTATGTACCCAGGATTCAACCTTACTGTACATTTCACGGAACCAAACCCCAGTATCAACGGACAAGTCACCAACGAGTTTATACACAGGCAACGGAAGCAACGTAATTTCCGGGTGCATTTCTTTAGTCTTCGTCTGACACGCCAGACCAGGCCGACCGTTGATGACCATGGCACATGCACCACAGATACCGGCACGGCAGCAGAAGTCGAAAATAAGCGACGGGTCCTGCTCTTCGCGCAACCGATTGAGGGCAATAAAAAGGGTCATGTTCTCGGTTTCGTTCAGCGAAAACTTCTGCATGTGCGGAACCGAGTTTGGATCCTGCGGATTATAACGAAAGATATTGAATTGAAGCTCTCTGTTCATGGCCGTTTCCCCAGCGTTGTCGAGTTACTTGGTAATGGTCTTGGATTTGACCATCTCGGGATCGGCCGGGATGATCTTCCCACCGCCGTAGCCGCGATCGCCAGGAGGCAATTCAAAAACGGGCGAGGCGTCCTCGTACTTCAGATCGGGCATATCCGCGCCTTCGGGCCAATAGGCCAACGTGCGGTTGAGCCAATCCTGGTCATTGCGCTCGGGATAATCTTCGCGGGTATGGCTGCCACGTGATTCCGTACGTTCCAGTGCAGCTTTGGCGATGCACATCCCCAACTTGACTTGTCCATGGACTTTGAGAGCTGCAGCAAGCTCATGGTTGGCACCGATACCGTTGGAGCGCAAACCGACATGCTTGGAGCGTTCCAGAACACCTTGTAACTTGGTCACACAGGCTTCCAAGTCTTTGCCGTTCCGGAAGACGAAGCATCCTTCCATCAGTGCATCCTGGAGTTCTCCGCGCACACTGTAGACATCTTCTTTGCCATTTTTCCCGGAAATCAGGTCGGCAATGCGTTCTTCCTGCTTGTTAAGGGCCTGCTTGACGAGTTCAGTTTTGAAGACGGTTTCACAGCCTTTGAGGTATTCGGCGACTTTGGCTCCGATAATACCACCAGCAACAACGGTTTCGGCCAACGAGTTGCCGCCCAAACGGTTGAAACCATGCATATCCCAGCAGGCAACTTCACCGGCTGCGTACAACCCTTTCAGGCCATAGACTGCGCCGTCTTTATTGGTGCGGATACCGGCCATGGTATAGTGCTGCGTGGGGCGCACCGGGATAAGCTGTGTCCGGGGATCGACTCCCAGAAAATAGTGACAGATTTCGTCGACTTCGCGCAGCTTGGTCGAAATATGCTGATCACCCAAATGACGAATATCAAGCCAGAGGTGTTCACCATATGCGCTCTTGACGCCTTTGCCCTGGCGCATGTGGTGCGTCATCCATCGAGAGACAACGTCACGCGAAGCAAGTTCGGCCTTGTCCGGCTCATAGATTTGCATGAACCGTTCTTCATTGACGTCGAGCAAGGTTCCGCCGTCACCGCGACACCCTTCTGTCACCAGAATATCCGTGGGAACGATACCGGTCGGGTGGAATTGAATGGCTTCAGGGTTCCCGACAGGGACAACGCCGGTATCATGCGCAATAATGTGACCGCCACCATCGCAAATGACCGCATTAGTCGTGGCTTTATAAATACGTCCGAAACCACCAGTACAGACGGCGGTCGCTTTAGAAAGATAGACTTCAAGCTTGCCGGTACGCAGGCAACGAACGATAGCACCGAAGCATGTTTCGCCATCATGGATCAGGCTTATGGCTTCTTTTCTGTCTCGCACATCAATACCGAGCTGAGCACAACGGTTATCCATGGTGCACATAACGGCATGCCCTGTGCCATCCGACGTATAACAGGTACGCCACTTGGCCGTGCCGCCGAAGCTGCGAGCCGTAATCAAACCGGCTTTTTCTTCTTTCTCGACTTTTTCAAATTTTTCCCCGCCCTTGAAATAAAAGGACTTGCCGGGAACAACACGGTTCCAAGGCACACCCCAATGCGCCAAACGGCGCATTTCAATCGGGGCCGTGTCGGCGAACATACGAGCGACTTCCTGGTCGCATCCCCAGTCCGAACCTTTGACGGTGTCGGCAAAGTGGACATCGGGATTGTCGCCTTCGCCCATAGCGGAGTTGCCAAGAGCAGCTTGCATACCGCCCTGAGCGGCTGAAGAGTGGGAGCGCCTGGCAGGAACAATGGACAATACGATGACATCGAAACCGGCGTCGGCCGACTCGACGGCAATGCGCTCGCCCGCCAGTCCCGCACCGATAACGAGAAGATCGGAATAATAGGTCTGCATGGTATCTCGCCTCGTTAGCCTAACGTTACAAAACGAATCAGGGTGATGATGCCGATGAACATAAAGATGCCAAACAAGGTATATTCAAACTTTTTGGCTTTATCCCTATTCCCGGACGTGATGAATCCCCACTTCACACCAATGCGATAGAATCCAACGGAAACATGCATTTCGACCATAGGAAGTAGGATGAGATAAAAAAGAAACCACGGGGCTTTCTGCATGCGCGCGGCCGACTTTGCAGCCGTAATGGGTAAATCCGTCAACACAACCCACATATGGATGGCACCCAGAACCAGGATGACCAGCGCGGTGATGACCTGAACAAGCCATAACCACGTGTCGCGATGGTTGAGCATTCTAGCATGTCCAACGGCAATTTTAACACCATCGGAACGAAACGGAATTTTGCGCGCCGCCAGCAGAAAATGCAGTAAAAAAATTAAAAAGATTATGGGCCCGCCAGCTTGTGCCATGTAGGTCGCTTCAAAAAAGTACGCCAGAGCGTTCATGGCTCCAGGCCCAATGACAACCGAAGACACAAGAATCATGTGCGACCACATAAAAAGAATCAGTACCGCCCCGCTGAGCATTTGTGTCCAGTCGAGGTAGGCGTCCCGTTTGGAGGGACGAGTAACGTGTATCGCTGCTTCCAAAGACATACGCACACCTCCGCTTTGCGGCACACAGTGCACCGCGTTTTTTGAAACGAACGTCAAAACAATCCCTCTCCTTCGACAGCACCGTGCGCCGAAGGCAATACCCCACCGTCAAGCCAACCGTATGGCTTCCTCAAAATTGCTGCTTAAGATCGCTTCCGTCTTCTTGCTCGATTTGGTTCACACACAACCGAACATGAAGCGTCAACGACATCACCTTTCTGAGTATTTTCAAAGACAAATGGGAGGAAACCCATTGTGTGAGATTCTTTCTTTGCCGCAACAGACAAGCACTGCTGACTTCTCCAGTTCGGAGACTGCACATGACAATACTTCCATCACGACAAAAGAACGCCCCAACCAGCTTTGGGCGACGCGACCACCGAAACTCCGGCGGTCGCCGCATAGTCAATGACAGCACTCGCCCCGAACCCAAAGGAACAACCCTAACCCGACATAAAACTAGCAAGCCCAGGTTGATTAGTCAATCAAAAAGTGTCTTGTTTTTAAGACCTCACACACAAATGGTTCACAATTTTAATAAAACTATCATTGTTTCCGTGTTGTTATATTTAAAACCGCTTTGCACCGGCGGGAAATTTTATATTGATTCGCAACTCAATTTTGTCCATAGTCTTGCCCTTGGAGCGACGACGAGCTATCGATAGTTTATCGTATCGTGTTCAATGCCCGTCATGGGTTGAAATAAAGTTCTTTTTTGCACCAGGCCATTGCAGTGCCTGCGACGAGGAGAGAGACGAAAACATGTCCAAAAAGGATTCCATTTCAAAAAAGGAAGCCATACTGCGTTCAGCCCAAGAGGTCTTTGGCGAATACGGCTATTCGGGAACAACCATGAAAATGGTTGCGGATAAAGCCGGAGTCGCGTTTGGCCTCGTCTTTCATTACTATAAAAGTAAAGAAAATCTGTTTTTGACTGCAGGCTTTGATCTTGTGGATTCACTGTTCGAAAAGGTCATGACTGAGATCAAGCAAACCGACACAGGACTCGACAATGTTCGCACATTTGTCCAAGTCTACTTTGAGTTTACACAGCAAGAAACCTCTCGTTTCAAAATTCTCATTCGCTGCTCTCCGTACAGTGACGGAGAACCCCAAATAGACAAGGCACCGATCGCTGAAAAATTCCGCGAATTCATTGAAGATCTGCAGTATTTCATCATTCGCGGCATGCGCGATGGTACCATTCGAGACCTGCCCGTCGAAGAAACAGCTTTTCTCATTTATAGCACCATGGTCGGCGCTATCCGCACGACCGTCCTCGCTCCTTTTCAACTCACCAATATTTATGATGAAGCGCTTGAGTTCATCATCCGCAGCATTGAAACCACTTCCGATAAGAAACCTCTCCCACGTACGACCCGACTGTATCGCAAACACCAAGACTAGCCTTCCTGACAGCATAATAAAAGCGGTCGTTTTTTTGCGGCCGCTTTTATTATGCATCGTGCCCTTTTTTCAATATGATAATCGAGAAAAATGACGTTTCATCACCGTACAGCATGTATGTCTACAGCGAGATATTGGGTTGAAACAATCAGTAAAGACTTGCTCTGCGTATGATATTCTCATTCCTTCTTGAGACGATCACAGATAAATAGGATGACATCACGATAAAATCCGTCCCATGAGAACGGCGAAAGCAATCGCGTACGCACAGAACCAACAATTGTTGCAAAAATAATATCCGCTGTCCGCATGGACTCACATTCTCGAATACTCCCATCCTGCATCCCCAAGATAATATACTTAGCAAGCATATGAATGAGTTGCTCAAACTTGTTGGTCACTTCGTCTTTATTGATCTCATCCTTGATATCGTTATATGGTGAGCAGCTTACCAAAATTTTAAAGTTGAAGGTGGGGTCAACAGAGCAATCGAAATAAGCCCTCAAAAAATTTTCAACAGCTTCATATCCGTTCTCGGCTTGCGACACCGCCTCGACAATACGAACTTCCACTTGCTCCAAGACATTGAGACTACTGAGAATATAGAGATTTTCTTTGGAACCAAAATGGTGACTGATCAATCCCAAAGTAATCCCGGCCCGCTCTGCAATTTTCTTGAACGTCGTTCCGGAGTAGCCATACTCGCCAAACAGCTCTTGCGCTGTCCGGAGAATCTTTTCTTTTGGTGTTTCCACATGTTCCGACATTACGAACCTCGTCGTTTCACTTCAGCATCAAGCCATTACACACTGTCATCGGCCCTAACCGATTCAACGATCAATGTCCAGTTGAATCGTCAAAAGCACAAATAAATCGCAGTGTTCTGACAAAACCCACGCGAGAAAAAGAAAGGCTTATGGTGGGGGACCATAAGCCTTTAGGGGGGATGTCGCCATCACCGAAGGGAGGTAATGTGCGGCTGCGTGGAGTGTGATTGATTGCCAAGCTCAAGCGTCGGGGGAACGCCGGCAGCACGAAGCGACCTCACTTAAACAATCAACCTGGACACAGTTTAGTTGGTCAACCAAACTGTGTCCAGTCTTTTTTGCAGTCACGTTTGCTTTTGAAAAAGGCGTATAACACATTGTGATTGTTCCTGGTGCGCCACACCAGCATCAATCGCAACGCCTGAATAAATTAATATTCTATCGTTCATCGTCTGAAACTTCATAGGCCAACGCACCGCTCTACGCCTCAAATGCGATGTCTTTGGACTTGAAATAATGGCAAAATGGCCCTGGCTTGTCTTCACAGGTTTTCAATACCGCATCAACAGGCTCAGCATACGTCGGGCTTTCACCATGAAAAATCCGGGCCATCGGTAAAACCCGTTCATGGGTTGTATCCATTCCCGTCAACATGTGTACTCTCTTGGTTGGTTTGGGTTGCGCCTACCGATTGGTTGGTCAGCCAACCAATCGGTACAAAACGAGCTGTAATGCCTTCACTCCGCCTTGTCCAGTTCTTTTTTCACAAGAAAAGTGACACAAGGCTTGTCAATGAAACCAAGAGACATTTTTAACAATATCATGTGAGTATTCCAGTAAAAAAGGGCTCTTTCGAGCCCTCCACCAAAGCGGTGAAAAGTTTTATACAAGTCCTTTTTGATTGAAAAAAGGACCATATCTTTTGTCGGATCGTTTAATATGGTTCACAACCCAACTTTTCAGAAAATGAAGAATATCATTCGACATGGGAACTTTTCCACTTTTGAATTGCTCGACGAAGTCTGCAACCTGTTTCTTCAGCGCCTCATGCTCTTTGCGGTGCGCCGGCTTATCAGGGTAGCTATAGCGGTCCATGAGCTTCTCTTCCGTATCAAAATGGTAGACCGTATACTGAACCAGGTCGTCCAACAGTCCGGACAAGACGGCCTCCCCCTGCCCTGACTTCATAGCGGCATACAGAGAGTTCAGCAGTTCAACAAGTACCATGTGTTGCTCATCGATTTGCCGCACACCAACACCCAAGGTGCTGTTCCAGGTCACGAGGGAGTCGTCCCCCGATGTTTTCATATCGCAAATAAGCTCTCCAAGCTGAACGGCCAATTCACCCAGTTCACCGATACTTTCACTTGTTTCGTGAACATTCTCCGCTATCTCGACGGCCACCTCACGAACTTCGTTTATCGCTTTGTTATACCGGCGGCAGAGGCCGTTTGCTCTTCGGTAGCAGCAGCCATATCTGCAATTTTTGAGGCATTATTTTCGGCATGAAGCAAAATATCTCGAGCCGCGTCTCCGGAACGTCCAGCCAACTCCGAGGCATCATTTACCAACTCGACCGTTTTATCCATCAAACCGACATTCGCGGCAACAGCCTCCTGAATAGCCGTAATACTTGAACTGACCTCACGCGTCGCCGACATGGTTTTTTCAGCAAGTTTTCGTACCTCGTCAGCAACAACGGCAAATCCACGCCCGGCTTCACCTGCTCTGGCTGCTTCAATAGCGGCATTCAGAGCCAACAAGTTTGTCTGGTCGGCAATATCATTAATAAGATTGATGACTTGATCAATCATCTGGGCGCGCTCGCCAAGCTGGGCCATATCCCTTTTTAAAGTCAATGCGACGTCATTCACCTTGGTGATGGCGTTTTTCGACTTCACCACAACTTCAGCGGAATCTTCAGCAACTCCTTTGGCCTGCTCTACACTCACAGCCGCTTCGATAGCTCCATGTGAGACCTCGCCAATAGCGCTATTCATCTCGTCCATAGCAACAGACGTTTCATGCAACCGGTCGCGTTGCAGGTATGCTCCGTCCATAATGCGGGCCATATGCGACGAAACGTGTTCAGACGTCATGGATATCCGTTGTACAACAGACTCCAAACGACTTGCTGCATCCATCATGCCTTCGATTCGAGAAGTTTCGGCCATCTGAGAAGCTGCTTCGGCTTGATGGACAGCATCATCGGCTTTTTGCACAAAATCATCAAGATCGCTTTTACATTGCTGTGCATACAGCTTCAAACTTTGAATCTCATCAATATACTCTTTAATACGCACTCGAATATCAGATATAGAACGCGTTTCATCTTTTTTAAAAAGCGATATCACGCTGTGAACTGGAGAAAATACAACACGATGGACGATGAATATCTCAAAAAAAGCCAACAGCGTAACACCTAACGAAATAATTGAAGCAATATTCACTCCTTGATTTACGACGCTCACAATTGTACTCGCAAGAGCACCAAGTGCGACAAGACCTTGGATAATCACAATTGAGACTTGATGTTGCATATCAATGATACCTTTTCCCAAACTCCATATACGAAGCATTGATTCGTTAATCACATACAACCGACCAACGTCATCATACAATCTGCTAAAGCCATCTAAAATATGGACCAGAATGAAAAAAAAGAAAAGATCGAAAAAGCCTCTTCTCTGTCTCCGCTATACCGACCTAAAGATAGCCAAACACATTGGACATACAAATATGCCAAAGGTATGACTCAGCAATGTCGAACCAAAAGAGGAGAGGTTTCAAAGCACGATGGAATATGTACGGAGGGCGTTGGTGCTCTTTATCATAATGTTTCAGCATTCCATGCAACAGTGTTACGGCCATTTCGCTTGGCATCGTACAAACTTGCGTCGACCCTTTTCAAGAATGTATCAATCGTATTGGGAGATGGAAGTGGTGGTAGCGTTGCGCCACCGAGAGAGACCGTTAAAACGGTGTTCGTTGGCGACGCGACATGGTCAATATGAAGATTATAAATAGCTGTGCGAATGGTTTCTGCACGACCTTGTGCGGAGAGCGCATCGGTATTGGGTAAGATAACAGCGAATTCTTCCCCTCCGTATCGTGCAGCCAGATCGTATGGCCGACGCACCGACGATTCGAGTACACCCGCGAGTTTTTTCAATGCTTCATCGCCAGCACCGTGTCCATAATGATCATTGTATTTTTTAAAATGGTCAACATCGAGCAAAATAACAGAAAGAGGCTCTTCAGAACGTTGTGCATGTCGCCAAGCCTTATCCAAAAATATATCAAAATGCCGACGGTTAGCAATTTCCGTCAACCCGTCCCGATTCACGAGCTGTTCCAGCTCTTTTCGCATTCGCACAGAGTGTAGATGATTGCGAACTCGAGCACGAACAATGGCTGGCCGAAATGGCTTCACAATATAATCGACAGCCCCCAGCAGAAGCCCTTTTTCTTCATCGTCGTCGCCAGAAAGAGCGGTCACGAAAATGACCGGAATATCCTTGGTCCGCTCTTCATTACGGAGTCTTCGCAACACATCATATCCCGATTGTTCCGGCATGACGACATCAAGCAGGATCAAGTCTGGTCGAGCTGCCGAAGTTGCCAACTCCATGGCTTGATCGCCGTTTTTTGCTAAAATGACGCGATAATACGGTGTAAGAAGCTCGGCCAAAGCCACACGATTGATGTATTCATCGTCTACGATTAAAATCGTATATTCTTCATCATGCATGAGCTCCTCCTCATGCGTACTGCAATGCCTGCGTCAGTACGCCGACCCCTTCCAGAGCCGCATCAATCTCCAAATCGTTGAAATGCTCGCGCACAGCACGCACCATTCTGGCATAAGTCGTATCCACGCACATGGCTTCAAGTTCATCGAGAATTGCCATGGCCCGTGCGTCGGACGACGCAATATACGGTTCAAGTTGCACGAGCAGCTCCCGAGCTCGATCTTGAGAAAATGTTGCGGCGCTCTCAGGCTTTGTCCGGTGCACACCAGCCAACCCCGTCAATACAGTTTGAAGCGCCTTACCAAACCGGTCAAGGGATATATCGATATATACCGTGTCCCCTTTACGGATAGCCTGTTCCAACTCTCCAGCCGCTCGGGACGCGGACTCAGCTCCTAATAAACCGGCTGTCGACTTGACAGTGTGTGCCATACGTCCAATGTCGTCGAAACGAGCCTCTTGTCGGGCCGCCGACAAGTCTTCAACGACACCAAGATTTTCTTCAAAAAAATCGACGAGTAAGTGCCGCAATTTAGCCTGATTCCCACCAAAACGCGATAATGCTCGTTCTACGTTGATTCCTGGGAGATGTCCCAAATCATCCCGCTCTTCGTGCTCATCTGACGAGAAGGATGCGCGCTGTGCTCCGGTTGTCCGATCAAGCCATTTTTCCAGCATGGCATAAAGCGCATCATATTCAACCGGTTTCACAAGATGATCATTCATTCCGGCTTCAAGGCTCTTTGCGTGATCCTCCGCCAATGCGTGCGCGGTCATAGCGACGATGGGGAGGTTCCTATAATTCGGATCTTGTCGGATAAGCTTAACCGCCGTCAGGCCGTCCATTTCCGGCATCTGAATATCCATAAGCACAAGATCAAAACGCGATGACGTCACGAGTTCTATAGCATCTCGTCCATTCGTAGCCGTCTCCACGTCCACCCCGGCGCCTTCAAGCATGAAACGAGCAACCTCTCGATTAATATCGTTGTCTTCGACAAGAAGAATCCGATACCCACGAAAATCATCTCGAAAGCTTATTTTGGCATAGCGGGCAGCGCCACCACCGACTTCGTCCCAGGACTTCGCGTCCAACACGTCGGCTATAGTCGAAAATAAAACAGCCGAGCGGACGGGTTTACGCACCACCCCGGACATGCCGACTGCACGCGCTTTTTTGAGTACCTCGTCATTACCAAACGCCGTTATCATCAAGACGGTTGGGACAACTTGGAGTCGAGACGATACGGCAATCGATTCCATTGTAGCGATACCGTCCATGTCCGGCATTCTCCAGTCCATGAGCACAATATCAACATGACTATTTTCATCAGCCAGCTGCTCAAGAATATCCACCGCCTCCTGGCCTCCATGAGCGACCAGAACACGCATACCGGTCGGTTCAAGCATGGATACAAATATTTTGATAGCAGTTGGGTTGTCATCCACGATAAGTGCAGTACGCATCGAAAAATCAGGTACGTCAGGTCCTATTGCACTCCCACTTAAATCCGCTCTCATGAGTTCAATATCAAAATAAAACAAACTCCCATGTCCCGGTGTTGATTCTACAGCAATTTCTCCGCCCATAATCTCCACAAGGTTTTTACAGATGGAGAGGCCGAGTCCAGTCCCACCGTAACGTCGTGTTGTCGAAGCATCGGCTTGACTGAACGAATCGAAAACTTTTTCCCGCTGTGAAGCATCGATTCCTATGCCGGTATCCTTTACGGAAAATCGCAAACAAACATAACCTGGACGCGATTCGGTATTGCTGCAGAGATGGGCAGCAACCACAATGTCCCCCTCATCCGTGAACTTGACGGCATTGGAAACGAGATTCATGAGCACCTGTCCCAATCGCAAAGGATCTCCAAGAAGCCTGTGCGGAGCTTTCGGATCAATATCAATCAGTAATTCTACGCCCTTGTCCGAAGCCTTGACACCAACAGTATCGGTCAATCCATCTAAAAGCTCATCCAAGGAAAATTCGGTTTGCTCAAGTTCGAGCCGACCAGCTTCAATTTTTGAGAAATCGAGAATGTCATTGACAAGCATCAAGAGGGTTTTGGCGGAAATAAATACTTTATGAATATAATCGTGCTGCTGTGCTGTCAGTTCAGTCCGTTCGAGAATTTGGCTCATCCCCATAATACCGTTGATCGGTGTCCGTATTTCATGGCTCATATTCGCCAAGAAGCGACTCTTCGCCAGGGTTGCATTTTCAGCCTCTTCCATTGCTTGACGAAGCTGAATCTCGGCTTGTCGTCGTTCATCAACAAAAATACGCAAAGCCGCTGCCATATCTCCAAGCTCGTCATCGCCTTCAACCGGAATGGGAACATCTGTTCCCGTTGATTGGAATCGCATAACGCGCCGAAGATTCAATAATCGTTTCAGTACATTGCCTCGAACATATCCGAACCCGATAAACACCGTGACAAAAAGCGCCAAGACTGCTGTCGATGTTTGAAAAAATTGTGCCCGGTTCAAGCTGGAGTGTAATTGTGCCGCTGCCTGTTGCGCATCTGTGCGTGCAGTCACTGTCATCGCATCGATGAGCTCGGCAGTTTGTTGCACAACAGTACGATTTTCTTTGGCGTAGTCCAACGCATACGACCGAGCACTCAACGCAATGGAGCGCATTGTAAAAACGTTCTTCAAATTGCGCCCTGCAGAAAAAAAGTCACTCGCTTCGGCAATAATATCAGAATTCCCTGCAATGGGTTGAAGTATCTCCATATGCTTTGTCGCAATGGAGTCGATACGTTCAAATCGTAATTGCATACGAGCCAATGCATCCTGAGATGTTGCTCCATCGAGTTCGTTGTATAAACCGGCGGCCATATGGACAGCCATCGTTAAAGCGAGAATGGATTTGAGCTCTTCTGACGAAAGATCACCAAGCGCCTTTTGAACAAGGGTGGCGGTTTTATCGAGTCGTTCGAGTGATGGCCAATCCCCTGTGTAGCGATGTGTTCGATCCGTTGATGTTTGCCCCCCATCCCTATCACCAAAGGAAATTTCGAATTGGTTATCTGCCGCGAGTGTTGCGACTCGATTTTCGGCAGCCTGAATAAATTGGGAATGTTTCGTTCGTGTCGCGGCAAGCAGCTCCTCAAATTGTTGTCTGCTGGTAATAGCCTGAGATGACAAATCGTTTTGATGGGCAACATTCTGCTGCATTGTGGCAACAGCACCTTTGAGCTGTGTGACTGCCTGCGTGGAAAACCCAATGCGCTCCAGCTCCTGCCGGTATTGTTCAATGGTCGATACGTGCTCTTCAAGAGATGAAATAATACGTTTTCGCTCGTCCTGTGTTGAAACAAAAATGAGATCGCCAGCAAGTTGTGCAACGTCGCTAATTTTTCTGGATAGCAACTGAGAATCGATCACCGCAGGCAAAGCTGTGGAGACAATGTACGCTGTCCGATTTTTTGTTCCGGCGACAGACACCCAACCCACAATCGTCGAGAATACAGCAACAGCAGCAACAGCCAAAAACGCAGCAAGTAAGCGGGATTGAATACTCGAAAAAAACATGCCAAACCCCTTATCATGAGAACCAAGCGTTCTTTCTGCAGTGCCGTGATCCCAAAAAACTCACTCCAGATGTAACCGGAACGCCAGAGAGACCGATACCAGGGTATAGCATGCTTTTGGCGAATGTGCCTGTAAAAAATCAGTTACTGAAAGACACGCCTCGAAAGAACACAGAAAAAGACAATAAAGTCATCATATTGTCAAAAACAGAAGTTCAAACGAAACAACTTTATCGTTCTGCAACGTTTTTTTCTGGATTTTCTGTGAAAATATGTAACAAAGAAAATGACATTTTTTCACTGTGGATGCTTTTGCCGTTGCGCCGAAAAGGCTCACGCTGGCAGTTTCAACTGGGAGGTAGAGATTATGACAAAGCGGTATTGCCGATGCGGCCAGGAAATTTTTGTTGCATATATTCGATCGAGACGCTGGAAGCCGATCTTTTCTATTGCCGATGCAGCACATCGAATGAAAAATGGACTCAATATGTGTCCACGCTGTTCGAATATGCTCTCCATAGACGGGCTTCTGTAAATATTTCGTGATGCAGACGAAACAATTTTCCAGGGATTGCTTCGTATTTTGCACTCTTTCTCCAATAAACTGAAAACTCTCTATGCAAAATACAAAAGGGACGCTCGGCGTCCCTTTTGAATGGAATATATGTACTCTATTATGCTTGGCCCAGCTCTTTCATGAGCCAGTCCTTCACTTCGTCATTCAATTCAAAAATACCACGCAATTCGCCGTTTTGTTCCATAAATCGCTTCCCCATATCGGCGGGAAGTTTCTTCTCACATAACGTTGTCGAGCCATAGTTATTCATTTTCATCAGTACGACTTTCGGCTCATCCCACGTATTAACAACAAAGTAAATCGAGTATTCATCTCTGGAAACGACAGGACGCCGAACCAGATCATGAAAATTGTTATTTCCCCATTCAAGATACATGGTCACTGCATCTTCATGCACCATGTCCCAATTCACTTCGTTCAACCACGTTTTGCATTCTTGCATTGTATCGCTCATACAACCTCCAGACAGGCGTTTATTGACAAAAACGACATGCCGCGTCATGTCGCCAACTCTATGCATACATTGAATACTACGATATTTTTTTCTTCTCGTCACCATTCTTGACCAAACTGACAAAGAAAAAGGGCATACAGGAACACTATGATATACGCCATCGGTATTGATGTCGCCGCCAACCGCAAAGGACAGACAGTGGCTGTGGCAGACCTCAACGGGACCATCATTCAATTGGATACAGGAAGACCGGCGGTGGGGCTTGCAGATGCTCTGATTGCCAAATACGGAACAAACTTCGTTGTTGCCATTGATGGCCCCCGCATGCCGACAGCTCCCAAACCAGGCCCGTCTGGTCGTGAGTGTGAACGCGAACTTGTACGAAACCTCGGAGTACGTATTCAGTGGTCACCCAAAGCCGACGATACACCACGCCTCGCCAAGCTCGAATGGATGCGTAACAGTTTCACCCTGTTTCAAGACTTCACTTCCAAAATTAACAATCCGGCACACGTCATCGAAGTCTTTCCTACAGCCGTCTATACTGTGTTGGATGCGGAGTTGACTCTCCATGTGCCGGTCAGACTATTGAGTAAACGTGACAAGGCCGATCAGCTTGATGCCATGTGTTGTGCTGCTGTTGGCCTGCTTCACCATCAAGGGCGTACGCAAGCCTTCGGTCGCGGCGATCCGGAAGGAGAAATTATTGTTCCGCTGCACGAAGGAAACGATGTCCCACGATAGGACGTTGCCACTGCCGAAGATGTTAGGTTAACGATGCCTGGGCAGAAACGAAATCAAACGTATTGCGAAGCTGCACGACCAATTGAACACCACCGTTGTCGGCATTGGTCATCGCAATTTCCCCCTGATGTCCCAAGACAATCTCACGAGCGACAGTCAATCCCATCCCCACTCCATCGGATTTTGTGGTATAAAAGGGATCAAAAACAAAGTCCTGGTTCGCCGGATCGAGTCCGGGACCGTTGTCACACATAGATATAATAATATCTCCATTTTCCTGCGATGCACTCAATTCGACCTTGATTGCGGGCTCGGGACAAAAATCAAGGCTATTTAACAGAAATTCCTCAAACACGGAGGGAAAAAGATCAGCATCCACCCGCACCATGATCTCATTGAGGTCGGTAAGCACGGTCAAGTCTTTATCAAGTTCACGCGCTCGTGCGCCCACTGTTTCGACCGCCTGATCAACAAGTACGCTTAATCGTACGTCGGTCAAATCTTTCGGAATCAACGAGGCAAAGCGGCCGACAACTTTGACTATACGCTCCAGACGTTTTGCCTCCTCGACGATGATTCCAGGATAGGCCGATTCCACATGACGTTCGTTCAACTGCTTTTGCAGGCGATTGGCAAAGCCGGCAATGGTGAAAACAGGATTTCTGATTTGGTGGGCAACCGATGAGGCCAGATGATTAAGACTTTGAATCCGGTGTTCTTGCAATCTGCTTTTTTCACGCAACATTTGTGTCTCTTTCTCTTTGACACGATTCAGCTCCGTGACATCATGTATAAGAAAAATGATACCCAGCACCGTGTTGTCTTGGCTGTGAAATGAACTTGTCACGGAAAAATAGTGTTGATTGCCCTCCGGGTCGACATACGGAACTTCACGTTGGAGACCAACACGTTCATGCATAATGACATCAAGAAAGACTTGGTTGAACTCGTTATTCCGGTCGTCCTCGAAAAAAATTTCGCCCCACCCTTTGCCCATGAGTTGATCCTGGTGATAGCCCAACAACGTGCACGCGGCTCGATTGAGCGTCGAGATGTCTCCACCGTGATCAATAACCAAAATACCAACCGGCAGGCTGTGCAAAATGCTGTCAATAATGATTCCGTCAAAAAGCGTCATGATTTCATGTACTCCCGCATGTTCCATCGTCAAAAAATAAATCGCGAGTTTTGATTCCGCTCACCGCTTCATGATGATGTGCACGTTGCTGACATGACATTAAAACATCGGACTTGACAAAACCAACGCTTTCATGCCCCTTCCCCTGCACGAAAGACCAATCATCCAACAGTTCAACCCCCTCGCTTATCCTAATAATGAAGAAGCCTTGCCGTATGATCAAGAAAAACCGTATTCCCGACTTGAAACGTCTCAACTATGCTCAAAAATATTGCCTCGGCAAAACAGGGAAACTCATGCTCGATACGCGTATGCTGTCTCCCGGTTCACGCATCGGGCTCGCCGTGTCCGGTGGCGTTGACTCCCTGGTTCTCCTTTATGTGATGTGGCTTCGCCGCCGCATTCTCCCATTTTTTCATGAGCTTATGGTCCTCCATATCAACCCGGGCTTTGATCCCAAAGCACATGAAGCGTTGCTTGGTCTCACCGGAGAACTCGGCCTGTCTGCCCATGTTGAAATTACGGATTTCGGTCCACGAGCGCACAGTGATGAGAACAAAAAAAATTCGGCCTGTTTTTACTGCGGAATGTTGCGCCGCAAACGTTTGTTTGCTCTCTGTCGTCAATACAATTTGACGCATCTGGCTTTTGGCCACACGGCAACCGATCTCGTGTCCACATTTTTTATGAACCTGTTCCAAACTGGCCGTGTCGACGGCATGTCGGCAACGGAACCGTTTTTCCACGGTCGCCTCCAGGTCATTCGCCCCATGCTGCTCGTTGAAAAACCCATGATTATCAAGGCCGCACGAGCCTGGGAACTTCCTGTCACCGAAAACGTATGCCCGTCGGCTCATTCGTCAACCCGCTCGGATGTCGAAAACTGGCTTGAAGATGTTTTTCACCAGGCACCGAGAAAGAGAACAAATGTTTATAACGCCTTGCGCAAATGGCAACTTGCGAAACACCTTGTTCCCAGGGAAAAGACGCCGCCCGATGAGACGACATCCTCATAAGTCTCGACAAAACAGCTTGACGGGACCAGAGGTCTTTTTCACAGTGTGCGTACGGAATCAGCCATAGACGCAACCGTTCAACCCCCGAATATCATGTTTAAGCCCTATAGATTTTTCATATTCTCGGAAAACGATCCGACAATGCGCCCCGCGCGGCTTCATATACGATTCTTTATGTTGCTCGTCCTGGTGTTTGCCGGGATTGTCGCGTTAAATGTCGTTTTGTATAATAAGCTGACCAAGTTCGACGCGGAGCAAGAAGAGCTCGCCTTTATGCAGCATGTCAGCCAGGATCAGAAACGACAACTGATAGGCCTCAATGACAAGATAGAACGACTCGAAGACGATCTCATACGCGTACGCCATTTTGATTCGACATTACGTCAGCTTGCCAATCAAAGCCCCGCTCAGATTGCGCATACGTCAAAACAGACTGGTAGTCCCGATGGGTTGACTTTATCCTTTCAGGAAACCTTGTCTGAAGACGCCAACACGTTTTTGCGCAACGTCGTTATGGAACCCAATCTTGTTCCCGTAGATCAAACGAGGATATCGGCGACGCTTTCTCTTGCCGACGCTTTTATGGAGGCTACCCCAAGGCGATGGCCCGCCAAAGGACGCGTCACATCACCATTTGGACCTCGATTGTCTCCATTTACGGGGAAAAACGAATTTCACAAGGGACTCGATATCAGTGCGCCTCTCGGAACGCCGATCATTGCCCCTGCGCAAGGCGTTGTCATATATGCCGGTGTTGATCCGGAATACGGCGCCATTATTATCATTCGCCATAAACGCGGTCTCACGACAACATATGGGCATCTCGACAAAATTCTTGTTGAGCAAGGAGAAACCGTCAAGCCGGGAGGACTTATCGGTTTTGTCGGCAACTCCGGCAAAAGCACCGGACCTCACCTGCATTACGAAATTGTTTATGCAGGACTTCCTGTCAACCCGCTCTATTTCATTAAAGAACAGGCCACAACACCGTCCGTACCCAACCTGGAAACAACCGACGACTCGGCCTCATGAAACGAATTCACGTGGTCTTTTCCGCGAGTCTGGCCCGCACTTTGCTTAAGGATTAGTCATGGACCTGTTCCACTTTAATCCGCAAGAATTTTTTAGCTTTCTTCTAACGGCAATGCGTATCAGCATTATCGTTTTCATGTTGCCGTTTTTCGGAGCAAGCAACGTTCCCAACCTTGTCAAAGCTGCCGCGTGTTTCATTCTCTCGCTTGCAGTCTGGCCACAACTTTCGTTTCCGGGAACTGTGATGCCAGCCCACCCATTCGATCTCGTTCTGATGCTGCTTGGTGAAGTTATTCTCGGTCTTGTGCTTGATATTATTGTTCGTTTTCTCTTCGCCGCCGTGCAAACAGGAGGACAACTCATGGGGTTTCAAATGGGATTTTCCATGATGAATGTCATTGACCCCATGACCGGAACATCAGAAGCGATTACGGCACACTACCTCTATCAGGTCACTGTATTGCTGTTTTTATCATTCAACGGACATCTCTACTTACTTCAAGCCTTGGCGCAAAGTTTCCAGCTTGTTCCTCCCGGTGGACTTTTCATCAATCCCATTCTTGGTGAACGTCTGCTTGAATTCTCCGGGCTTATTTTTGTCGTCGCCGTACAAATTGCAGCGCCTGTTGTTGTTGCCACTTTTCTTGTCGACCTTGCCTTGGCGCTGGTCGCACGGGCGGCTCCTCAAATGAATGTCCTTTTTGTCGGTTTTCCTCTCAAAATCGGAGTCGGCTTTTTATTTCTTACACTTGTTTTCTCGATCATGGGGCGTTACGTCGCCGATTACATCATTGATCTCGGCCCCATGTATCACACCATTTTCCGACTTTCCTCCGCCCCCTAACCTCAATCCTCCCGAGCGCTGAAAGTGCCCGGCAAGAGACAATTACCATGTTTGGCCAACAGGATCCGAGCAAAACAGAAAAAGCCACAGATAAGCGTCGTAAAAAAGCGCGCAGTGACGGCTCGGTCGCCAAAAGCCAAGACATGCCGAAAACCGGCGTGCTTATCATCGGAACGATTGCGTGTTATTATGCTATTCCGTTCATGTACAAACAGTTTTATGAGCTCTGGCACTTTTTTTGGAGGGACTCGTTTACAACTTCGATCAACAAAGAAATAGTCTACCAATTTTTTCTTTACTCATCCCAGAAAATTGCTTTTCTTGTCCTTCCTATTCTCATTCCCATTGCTTTTGCGGCATATTTTCTCGTTCGTCTGCAAGTCGGTCAACTTTGGACAACAAAAAATATGCAACCCAAGTTCGGGAAAGTGCTGAATCCTATGGCGGGATTGAAGAGACTCTTCATCAGCCCTGAAAATATCATTCGAATGGGAAAACAATTTTTCCAAGCTGCAATCATCGCCATCGCTCCGTATATTGTTCTCAAACGCGAATTCAACAATATCCTTCCCCTGTTTTATCAAAACGCCTCCGCTATCGCGCAGTATATCCTTTGGACCGGCTTCATCATGGTTGCCTATACGTTCATCCCTCTGATTCTTCTCGCTATCGTCGATACAATCTATGCATTCTGGAAATACAGTGAAGACTTAAAAATGAGTAAAGACGAGGTCAAAGACGAGCGAAAACAATTGGAAGGCGACCCGCAAATCAAAGCTCAGCAGCGGCAAAAAATGATGGAGATGATGCAAAAACGCATGATGGAACAGGTTCCCAAAGCCGACGTCATCATCACCAACCCCACGCATTTCGCTGTAGCCTTACAATATAATCCGCTCATAGCACCTGCTCCGCTGGTCGTCGCCAAAGGGGTGGATCACCTCGCCGAGCGCATCAAAGAAATCGCTCGAGAAAACAACGTTCCTATCCGAGAAAACAAAGCTTTGGCACAAGCCTTGTATAAGAGTGTACAAATTGGGGATATTATCCCTGAAGAGCTCTACCAGGCCGTGGCCGTCATTCTCTCTCAGCTCGCGAAATTCAAGCGTAGAAAGAAATAACGGACCATCTGCCCGGAAACCTACGAGGTGTCAAAAATATGTCTCAAGCGAAAACGGCGCCAAGATTCAATTACCAGCAGTTTGCCAAGCAAGGCGATATCCTGCTTGCCGGTGGTGTGATCGTCATTTTATTCGTGATGCTCATCCCCATTCCACCCCTCTTTATCGATATGATGTTGACGCTGTCGATTTCAACAAGCCTGGTTGTTCTCGTCACAACCATGTTTATGAAATCACCGCTGGAATTTTCCATCTACCCGTCACTTTTGCTCGTCACCACTTTGATGCGACTGGCATTGAACGTCGCCTCGACACGTCTCATTCTGCTGCACGGCGACGAAGGCCCTCAAGCGGCCGGTGAGGTCATTCAGTCCTTCGGACAATTCGTTGTCGGCGGGAACTACATCATCGGTTGTGTCATCTTTCTCATTTTGTTCTCGTTGAACAAAAAGGTTATCGTTTCCGGTACAACTCGTATCGCTGAAGTTGCAGCCCGCTTTACCTTGGATGCCATGCCTGGGAAACAGATGGCGATTGAAGCCGACCTTAACGCCGGCCTCATCGACGAACCGGAAGCAACTCGTCGACGTAACACGCTACGTAAAGAAGCCGACTTCTACGGTGCCATGGACGGTGCGGGCAAGTTTGTTCAGGGGGACGTCACGGCCACCATCATGATTACCGGCATCAACATTGTCGGTGGCTTCCTCATCGGGGTGCTGCAAAATGGCATGAGTTGGCAGGACGCCGCACAAACCTATACCCTGCTGACCATCGGTGACGGGCTCGTCTCTATTATCCCGTCCATCATCATCTCCACATCGGCCGGTTTCATCGTTTCACGTGCCGCCTCCGAAGCCAAAATGGGTGAAGAATTTCTTGCCCAATTGACCTACCATCCCAAAGCATTACGCCTGGTCTCGGGTATGCTGATTATTTTTGGTATCATCCCGGGCATGCCGACGATTCCGTTCTTGTGCTTGAGTGGCCTGCTCTTCTTTCTGGCCAGTATCACCGCACGCTTTCATCAAGAAACCGAAGAGCAAATGGCTCAAGCCGAGGCCTCGCCGATTCCGGAACTTGAAACACCTGCCGAAGTTCAAGCTTTGCTGCCGCTTGATCTGCTCGAACTCGAAGTCGGTTATGGCCTTATCCCGCTGGTTGACGAAGATCAGGACGGCAACCTGTTGGCGCGTATCCGGTCAATTCGGCGTCAATTCGCACTGGATATGGGGATAGTCGTGCCTTCGCTGCACTTGCGCGACAACCTCCAATTACGTCCCGGTCAATATACGGTACTGATCAAAGGCAACGAGGTTGCTTCCGCTGAAATCCTTATCGATCATTACCTCGCAATGGACCCGGGCGATGCCAAACATCGCATCCAGGGTGTGGAAACACGCGAACCGGCCTTCAACTTGCCCGCGATTTGGATTCCTGCGTCGCAGAAAGAAGAAGCCATGCTCGCCGGATACACCGTGGTCGATCCGTCGACGGTTATCGCAACGCACCTGACCGAGGTGTTCCGTCGCAATCTGCACGAATTTCTTGGCCGTCAAGAAACACAGGAACTGCTCGACAATCTCTCCAAACGCGCCCCCAAAGCCGTGGAAGAGCTTGTTCCCGGCATTTTGTCTCTTGGAACAGTACAAAAAATTCTGCAGAATCTCGTCAAAGAAAACGTCTCCGTTCGAGACTTGCTGACCATCGTGGAAACCATGTCCGACTATGGTCCATCGATCAAAGACCCGGATCAATTAACGGAATACGTTAGAAGCCGTATGGGCCGAACGATTGTCAAACCGTATCTCGGCAGTGACGGCACTTTGCCTATTCTCAACCTGTCACCCGCTGTTGAAAAAGCGTTACAAGAAAGTATTCGACAGACTGATCATGGCGCGTATTTGGCCATGGAGCCCAAATTAGCGCAATCTATTATCCAATCTGTCAACAAAGCCGTGGAAAACGCGCTTGTAACAGACGGCCAACCGGTGCTATTGACATCTCCTGTTGTGAGGCCCCACCTGTCTCAGCTGTTGAGCAGGTTCATTCCCAACTTGCCCGTAGTCTCCCAAGCGGAGATTCCGGCGGAGATTCGATTGCAATCTTTGGCAAACATAGGATTACCAAATGCGGGTTAAGACCTTTCGCGGTCCCGACGCCAAAGCGGTTCTTTCCCGGATTAAAAGTGAGCTTGGTCCGGAAGCCGTCATTCTCAGCAATCAAACGGTTGTACAGGATGGTCAGAATATTTGCGAAATCATGGCCGCCTTGGACACGCCAGCGCAACCAGCGCCTGGCGTGTCTCGACCGATTGTTCCACCACCGACTGAAACCCGGAATGACCCGCCACGGCGGCGTCAACGGCAAGTCGGTTTTGGTGACTGGCATACGGAATGGCTGGAAATCCGTGAACACCTTTTGGCGCTTATCAAACCACAGATCAACCTCGACCAACTGAGCCCCAGGCAGCGTCTTGCATTAGAGTATCTTGAACGTGAAGGTGTTGACCTCAATGTCATTCTGACTATCTTTCGAGAAATTCAGTATGATGCTGAAGCTTCAGTTCTCCCTGTTTTGGGGCGTCTTGTCGGTATTCGCGGTTTTACCGACGAACAATGGCCCCAAAAAATGCACGCTTTGGCTGGCCCACATGGTGCTGGTAAAACAACCACCATGCTACGGCTCGCGTTGAAATACCACCGTGACAACCCAAGCGCTCGAGTGTGTCTTGTCAACGCCGACGCCAGCCAGGGAAAAGGCCGCCTTATTCTTCGACATTATGCTGATCTTTCCGGGCTGCGTTTCGAGGAATTTCACGGGGCTGACGATTTTCAAGATTTACTGTCGCGCCAAGACGAATTCGACAAGATTTTTTTTGATCTGCCTGGCATGGTTGCCCGTCAAACACTTGACGTCTGGCTTGAAGAGCGCGGCATCAATAGCGAAGATTTTTGCGTTCATCTCGTCCTCAACCCCTACTATGCCCCGAATCAGCTCAAGACATTTGCCAAAAAATATCAGACTTCAATGCTTTCCAGTCTTATCTGGACGAAACTCGACGAGTCATGTTGCTTTGGCAGCCTCATCAATATGGCCTTTGTCACCGGTCTTCCGGCTTCGGCGCTCGGTTTCGGTCCTGGCTTGAAGAATACCCTGGCGCCCGCGGAAAGTAATACGTTCTGGAAGCTTATTTTCAAACATCAGCTTCCAGACACACAAAGCGTTGATGCCGGCGAGACGGCCTGCTAACTGGGCAGCGCCGTACAACAAAGGACGTCACCATGCATATGGATCTCCCACTCGTTTTTTCAGTCACATCAGGCAAGGGCGGTGTTGGTAAGACCAACATTTCCGTCAATCTCGCCTGTGCTCTCAGTGAAATGGGACATAAAGTCGTGCTCCTGGACGCCGACCTTGGCCTGGCAAACGTTGATGTTCTGCTTGGCTTGGCTCCCAAGTACAATCTTTTCCATCTGTTTCACGACGGTATGGATATCAAACAAATTCTGTTTGAAACGCCTTATGGTTTCTCCATTCTTCCAGCGTCTTCCGGTGTAAGTGACATGTTGACGCTTTCTACCGGACAAAAACTGGATTTATTGGAAGCAATGGATTACCTTGAAGGAAAGATTAATTATCTTATTGTTGATACAGGGGCAGGCATCAACGACAACGTGCTTTATTTCAACTTGGCTGCTCGGGAACGTATCCTTGTTTTGACAACAGAACCGACTTCGCTTACCGACGCCTATGCGCTCGTGAAAGTCATGCATTTGAATCATGACGTGAACCGGTTTCGAGTACTGGTCAACATGGTCCCCAATGCGAAAGAAGCAAAGCTTGTCTATGAAAAGCTTTACTTGGCATGCGACCACTTTTTGAGCGGTATATCCCTTGATTTTGTAGGATACATACCAAGTGATCCCGAAGTACGAACGTCGGTACTGAATCAAGTGCCCTTTTATTACGAGGCCCCAGAGTCACCGGCAAGTCGAAACATACAGGAAATAGCCAAACAGATTACTTCATGGGAAGTGGCCTCCAAGCTCGATGGCAACATTAAATTCTTCTGGAAAAAGCTCCTCTTCCAAGAGCAGTCCCTGGTCTAAACTCGAAAGCGGCGAAACGCCGTGGGAAGAGTTTGATCTTCGGCAGCGGCAGGAAATCGTCGCTCACTACTCGCCGAAAATCAAAATTCTCGCTCTACGTTTAAAGAGTAAACTTCCCCAAAGCATCGAGCTTAACGAGTTGATCAGCGCCGGAGCATTGGGTCTTATGGAGGCTCTAGGGCGATTCAACCCCGAACTTGGCATTAAATTCGAGACATATGCCGAAAATCGCATCAAAGGGGCTATGCTCGATGATTTACGACGAATGGATTGGTTCTCACGCAGTCTGCGACAACGCATACGCACGCTTGAAGAGGCCATTCGTACAATTGAGAATAAGAATCAGGGGCCGCCAAATATTGAAAAATTGTCCGAGCTGACGGGATTTTCAGAGAAAGAAGTCACAGAAGGACTCGAAGCACTCCAGAATCAGCTCTGTGTGAGCCTTGATTCCATAACAGAGAATGTATCGTCCTTCAAAAAAGGCCAAGGCGACAACGAGCCGTATACCTATGCGGCATTTAAAGAGCTTGTTGAAAAACTTGCCCATCTCATCGACGAACTCACGCCACGGGAAAAACTTGTTCTTTCCCTCTATTACGGCGAAGAGCTCAACATGCGGGAAACATCGGAAGTGATGGGCATAACCGAAGGCCGGGTATCCCAACTCCATTCCCAGGCCCTCTCGAAGCTCAAAGCGAAATTCCAGGCGCAACACGGCATTTCGTCGACATGACCCCGTACCGCAGTCCAATCCCGCATCGGACGCGGCAGACCGAATAACAGACGGTACACATCATGGCAGACGACGACTTTCCTTTGTCCGACGACGAACTCACCAAAGCCAAACTCGACGATAGCGAACTCAGCGAAGAGTCGCCAAAATCTTTGCAAAAAGTCGAGCTTGACTTGGACGATGCTCCCTTTCTTGAAGAAGAGGAGGAGGAGCCAGAACCGGAAGAGCCTGAAGTTGAAGAGCCTGAGCCCGAAGAGGAAAAAGCGCCGGTTCCATTCTGGAAGCGAAAAAAGATTCTCCTCATTTTGCTTGCCCTCCTCCTTCTTCTCGTTGGATCCGGGACATATTATTTTAATTTTGTTTCCATCGACGTAGCTCCACCGGATTTGTCATCCGACGAAAATACTCCCACAGAGACGGAAGCACCGACCGAGATGGCGACAGGGACAGAAGCAACCGCCGAAACACCAACTCCGCCACCGCCTCCGCCACCGCCTCCGCCGGAGTATGCGGTTGACTTGGAACCATTTCTCATTGAACAGCGTGATCCCAAAGGACCATTACGCATTCTTGGTCTCAAGTTTTCTTCGAAAACAATCGACCCCAATCTGGTTGAAGAGATCAAACAAAAAAATATTATCTTGCGCGATGCCGTATATTATTATTTAAAGAACAAGGATCTCGTGTTTCTGACGAACGATAAATATTCACAAACGCTCAAGCAGGATATTTTGACCGTGATGAACCAATATCTTGCGACAGGCCAGCTTGATACCATTCTTATTGAGGAGTACGTGGTGCGCTAGTATGTCGAATATTAGTATTCCGACGCTGATCAACCAGCTCCCCTATGCCCAAACGGTATTCAACGCCGAGCTGCTTCAACCCCAAATGCAGCAGGTTCTGGCTGGTCAATTTGCCTTACAAAAGTTGCAGAAAGAGCATTCTAAAATTCAAAAAGCTGAAGAATCAGCTGAATCGAAAAAAGTGAAAGGCGAAAAGGAAGATGGTGGTAGTGGCCAAGCATTCCAACACGCTATGTCACAACAGCATGAAGCACCGACTGAGGATGGAGCAGAATCAACCTCGCAGTTCGCGGCACCCTGGGCTGGCAATATTGTCAATTTGCGCATCTGATTCGTAAATCAAACAATGTATTAGTTATTGCCAAATATCTGTCAACATGAAATATACCCCTCATGTCCCTTATGTCCATTGATGCGTGGTTTATCTCGCTACTTACACTGTCAGAATTTGTCATTCTGGTTTTTCTCATTCTCTTCTTCGTCCGACTGCGCAAATCCGAAGACCTCCTGAACAAACTTCAGACCGATCAATCCTCGCTCTTGAAAAAGATCGATTTGAATTCGCGCATCGAAGAAGAGCTTGTCGCGTCGTTCCGGCAACGCCAGGCAGAACTGGCGGAGCTTGATCAACGACTTGAAGAACGACGAGACCGACTCCTTGAAATTCTCAAACAAGCCGAAGAATTCTGCCGGTCTCCACAGTTTTTACGCCAAATCATTGTGTCAGGGCACCGACGTGGCCAATCCATTCCTACCCTGGCCAAAGCGACGGGACTCAGCCGCGACGAGGTGGAACTCATTCTCGAACAGGCGCGAGGAGAATTATAATCCCTATACGCCTGGACAGGCACAGCCATGCGCATCGGTGATAAATCAAGCTACGGCCGCCGTCATGGTGGTCACCATCCCAATCAACGTGCACAGGCGTTTCGTCGTCGTTTTCACGTCGGCCAAACGCTTGTTGGTCGTTTTTTGCGTTGGGAACGCGCAGGTTTGGCCTGGATCGGCATTGCGGATTTGGAACTTCTTGCCGGCATCGAAGGAAATCCTGTTCCTGGAACACGTCTCGTCTTTCGGGTTCTTCAACTTGAGCCCGACATCATTCTGAAAGAACTCCCGCAAAAACCGGGGTCGGCCTTAACGCTGAAACACGAAGCCATCTTTTTTTTTCAATTGCGGGATGCTCTGGAAACGAGACTCGATCGCTTGGGTCCAGGAAGTCAGCTTTGGGGCGGTTCGACACTCATTGCACGCCGCAGCCGTTTTTTTAAACTTGTCCGTACTATTCCGGAAGTGCGCGCGCTGCTTCGTGATATGAAATTGGCGCTCAAGCACATCAATGTTGGACTTCTCGCAGAACACCACGCGCAACTTCACTACGCCCCCTGGCATGCTCCTGGAGTATTGCGTCATGAATGCCTGATTCAACAGATATCACCTGGTCGCGAGGTTGAAGTTATTGAATTTGGGCATATCCCCGGATGCGGCGCAGTACAAATGCATCTTGTTTTCTCCGGCGACTCCCCTACCGTCAGACTTGAACTCGAACATCCAGACTCCGCCGACACGGTTCGACAGCACCTCGTCGATCATCATCTCCCCGGCTTTGCCATTGATCCGCAATCCATTCCAGTGTCCGCGTTGCCAGCAGGACGCGCTCGAGGCAATTTAGCCAATCGTGTCGCGCTTGCACCGCATCCAACACTCCGCCTCAACCTTAAAGTATAAATTCTACCCCGCCAGGATGCGTCAACATCTTGTCTTGTGCTATAGGCTGATGTAGCTCTGGCCCATCAAACTTCGGGAGTATGTCATGGCATATAAGGATTTACAGGATTTTCTCCATGCCCTTGAGAAAGAGGGTGATTTGGCTCATATCAAGACCGAACTCGATCCCTATCTTGAGATCGCCGAAGTCACAGACAGGGTCAGTAAAAAAACAGGCCCTGCTTTAAAATTCGAATCGGTCAAGGGTAGCCCATTTCCAGTGGTGACCAATGTTCTCGGCTCATACAAGCGTATGCACATGGCGCTTGAGTGTGAAGACCTCGAAGCGGCGTCGCATGAAATCGCCGAATTCCTCGAAGTCGAAAAACCCGACAGCATCGTCAAAAAGCTGAAACTCTTGCCGAAGCTTGACCGAGTACGCAAAGTATTTCCCAAAGAAGTATCGGGCGGAGTCTGCCAAGAAGTCGTCATGAAGGGCGATGAAGTCGACTTGACCAAAATTCCGGTACTGACCACCTGGCCCCAGGATGCTGGCCCATTTATCACGTTACCGGTTGTGACCACAAAAAATCCGGAAACCGGCATGCGCAACACCGGCATGTATCGCATGCAGGTTTTTGACAAGCGCACCACGGGGATGCACTGGCACCGGCATAAAGGATCGGCCTACCACTATCATCTCGCCGAAAAGCGCAACAAACCGCTGGAAGTGGCTGTTGCCATCGGCCCGGACCCCGTTGTCACCTATGCGGCCACAGCCCCTCTTCCGGACGAGCTGGATGAAATGCTTTTCGCAGGATTTTTACGACGCGCCCCCGTGGAAATGACCAAATGCCTGACCGTCGACCTTGAAGTCCCGGCTAATAGCCAGTTCGTTCTTGAAGGCTATGTCCAACCCAAGGAACGCCGTAATGAAGGGCCGTTTGGCGATCATACCGGCTATTATTCACTGGCCGATGACTATCCGGTTTTCCATGTGACCGCCCTCACGCACCGACGCGATGCCATTTATCCGGCAACACTCGTCGGCCCCCCGCCAATGGAAGACACCTACATGGGCAAAGCCACGGAACGCCTGTTTCTCCCCCTGATCAAAAAGCAACTCCCCGAAGTCATCGACTTGAGTCTGCCGTTGGAAGGGGTGTTTCATAATATGTGTTTTGTCAGTATTGATAAACGCTACCCCGGCCAGGCTCAAAAGATCATGTACGCCATATGGGGACTTGGACAAATGATGTTCACCAAGATGATTGTTGTGGTGGACAAAAATGTCGATGTACAAAACACGTCCGAAGTGCTGTGGCGCATGGGGAACAATGTCGATTTCAAACGTGATATTGTCATTGCCGAAGGACCACTGGATGCACTGGACCATGCAGCACCTCGTGCACATTTTGGCGGCAAGATCGGCATTGATGCCACACGCAAGGGACCGGAAGACGGCCACCACCGTCCTTGGCCATCGGCATTGCGTATGAGCAAAGACGTGAAAAAACGCATCGATGGACTCTGGAGCACTCTCGGCCTGTAATTTGGGAGAACGTCTGCACAAGGAGCGGCTATGCGACATAAGCTGATATGGCACGGGCATTCCAACTTCGTCCTGAAAACGCAGAACACTGTCATAGCCATCGACCCCTTCTTCGAAGGCAATCCGACGGCTCAAGCCACACCCGAGGATATCGGCGAAATTGATCTTGTGCTGGTGACCCATGATCATCAAGACCACATTGGTCAGGCCCTATCCATTTGTAAGAACACGGGTGCGTCCTTGCTGGCTATTGTAGAAACTGTAAGCAAACTCGTCGATGCCGGCTTGCCGCAATCTCAGGTTATCAACGGCATTGGGATCAATATTGGCGGGAGTGTGGAATTTCGTGGGATATCCATCAAGATGGTGCAGGCTGTACACAGTAGTGAATCAGGACTCCCCGTAGGGTACATCATTACTCTGCCCGATGGATATTGCCTTTACCACTCCGGTGATACGGGCATTTTTGCAACTATGGAGCTGTTCGGCAAATTTCACTCCATCGACCTGGCCATGTTGCCCATCGGCGGCACATTCACCATGGACCCACATCAGGCGGCTGTGGCCTGTCAGCTCCTTCGTTGTAAAAAAGTTATCGGCATGCATTGGGGCACATTCCCTGTACTTGAACAAGATACTACCGCCTTCGGCTCCTCTCTGGAAACCCTTGGCGTTGAAACAACATTGGTCGATCTGTCTCCATCAGACACAATCATCCTCGAAAAGGACAGCGACGACGACTGCCGCTGTTTCTAAAAGACCTCATGTATAACAATTCAGACCCGAGGAATGTACATTCTTCGGGTCTGAATTGTTATACGCTAAACCACCAATACAGATCATATTGGGTTCATTTGAGAGATTTATTGCTGGACAGATAGCCAATCATTTTTTATGTGATGCTATCTTGTTGTGTCCACAATAGCTTTTACTGTTTGTTTTATAAGTCAAAACAACGGGTTACACCGAATACTCCCTTCTTTTCCAGCTTTCTGCTCTCGTCGACCCGTTGCCCAAAGGAGTCATATCACCATGAAACACGTCATTGCCGTTACGGCGCTCATCCTCGTCGGACTTGTTTTGCCGGCGAACGCCGATGTTAACGCTATGGTCGTCAAATCTACTGCGTACACCTCACACGGTTCTCAAACCCACGGCGACCCCTTCAAAGCTGCCTGGGGTGACCGTCTCAAACCGGGAATGAAAGCCATCGCTGTTTCAAGTGACCTCATTCCCCTCGGTCTGAAACGGAGAACGAAAGTTACCATAGATGGTCTTGAGGGAGAATTCCTCGTCCTCGACAAAATGTCCAGACGATGGAAGCGTAAAATCGATATCTATTTCGGCACCGACCTCAAAGCGGCTCGCAAGTGGGGCCGACGCAAAGTGACAATCCGCTGGAAAAAATAAACGGATGTCAGGTGACGAAAAAAAAAAACGGCTCGCACATTGTAGCGAGCCGTTTTTTTTGAGAGGGCATTTCTATGCCTTGAATAATCGAAGAAAGATGCGCGGTTTCTGATACGCATCAACAAGCTCGGACAAGCATTCCAATGTCCAGCGATCAGCAAAATAATCTTTAACATACTCAAAGAGCAGAAAATCGCCGTTTTGGATATATTTCTCAGGATATAACGCCAATAAGGCTTCCGGTGTCGTCTTCAATTCCTTGTTGATCCAGTAAATCTTTTGAATGGAGAGGACGATCTCTTTATCTGTCAAACACTCAACGGCATGGAGTGCCGAGTCGATCATTTGCCCGCCAATAAATGATTTGCCAATAAATTCGACAAGCATGGCCACATCAAAACGCTGCTGACGTAAGGTCGAGTCTTGTTTGTAAATATCATGCGTTTCAAAAGTCACCCCATCCATCTCAAACGCATCGGCCAATTCTCGGGCGGCAAGAATCACCCGATCGGCATAATCTACTCCCAATACACTCGACGCCCCGAGGCGTTTTGCTTGAAAACTGAAAAAACCGAAATTGCAGCCGAGATCGGCAACCGTTTTCCCCGAGAAATCCACACAGGAAAAATCTTGTAAAATTTGATCGTCTATAATTTCCTTGCCGGGCAGAAGCACGGCAAAGTCGGGATCATAGACAGTCCGGTACAGATCTTCTTGCGGTAAGGTCTCGACTATGGAGTAAAATTCATCCAGAGACACACCCCCTCCCTTGGCTTCTGTTGTGTGGAGACTCTTTTGAAGATTCGTAATAACTGTTTTTAATACATTGCTTACGCCGTCTACGGCTTCTGAGAAGCAAGAGCCTGCCAAATAATGGCCGCTTTATTTTTGCCAATGCCAGGGACCGCAGCCAAAGCCTCTTCACCGGCCTTGCGCATGTTGTCCACACTCCCAAAAGCATCCCAAAGACGACGTGCTGTCTTGGGGCCAACCCCAGGTACAGCCAAAAGTTCACTGGCGAGGCCGGCTTTTTTTCGTGCTCGACGCTGACCGCGGATAACAAAATCGTGGGCCGTATCGCGTAGGCGCTGGAGAAACAGCAATTCCTGGCTTCCGGGCCGAAGATTCAGTGAATTCTTCCTGCCTGGCCGAAAAATGACATCTCCAAGCTCATGCTTGGCGCGTCCCGCTTTGGCAATGGACGCAATTTCAAATAAACCAAGTTGACCAGCATCTTCAAGAGCACGCTCCACGGCGCGCAACTGCCCTTTTCCACCGTCTATCAACGCAAGATCAGGCCACGGCGGGCCTGAATCGAGTCGACAGCGCACCCATTCCGCTAAGGCAAGATAATCGTCACCCGACCCTTCAGCCTCTTCCGGCGCATATATTCGATATTCGCTTTTTGCCGGATGTCCATTTTCGTAGACGATTTGTCCAACCCGAGTATTGGTACCGCCCAAGTGCGAGACATCAATGGTTTCAATCCGCACTGGGTCACGCCCAAGTTTCAGAGCATGCCGTAACAGCGCCACAATACGATGCTTCGACCCGTCGCCCGCTTCGACAACAGCCTGAAGCGCATTAGTCTGAGCCAACGCCAGCAACGGCTTTTCATCTTTTTTCACGGCGTGCGTCAAGCGCACGGGATCTCCACGCCGTTCCGTTAAAACTTCAACAAGTGCGTCAATGATATTTTCATCATCGTTCACGAGGTTGACCGTATCGGGAAGCAGAATGCGGGGAGGAATAAACCGTTGCGGACCATAGAACTGCCCCAAAAATCCTAACACCGCTTCTTGGATGTCATCTTCTCCGCGATCAGACCAAAAATAATTTTTCCGTCCAATAACCTGGCCCTGCCGAACAAACAGAATACACAACCCCAACCCGGCCCCGGTAACGGCCGTATCTACAACATCAAGATCTTCAAGTCTCGGCAGTACGGCGGCTTGTCCCTCAACAGTTTTCCGCATGGCCTTAACGAGGTCTCGTAATTGAGCCGCTTTCTCAAAATCCATGGCGTCGGAAGCCGCATACATCTCGCGTTCCACACTTTTGATGACTTCTTGCGAACGCCCCCGCAGAAAATCCTCCACACGTCGCACCAACCGCCTATATTCCTCTTTGGAAATCGCATTGACACACGGTGCCAGGCATTGCCCGATATGATGATACAAGCACGGCCTGACCCGGTTTCGAAACGATTTGTCCGAACATTTCCGGATCGGAAAAATACGGCCTAATTCCTTCCAAGTGGCTCGTGCCGCCGACGAGGAGGTGAAAGGGCCAAAGTAGGTGGCTTTATCGGCAAGAACATTCCGGGTAAATGCCAATCTGGGAAAATCGACAGTCTTATCGATTTTGAAGAGAATATATTGTTTGTCGTCGCGAAGAACGATGTTGTAATGCGGACGATGCTTTTTAATCAGGCTCGCCTCAATCAACAACGCTTCTTTTTCTGATTCGGCGGCAAGTGTATCAATTGATGCGATCTTCGCCACCAGAGCAGCGGTTTTCGGCGCGATGCCGGTTTCACGAAAATAGGAAGAGAGCCGAGCGCGCAAATTTTTGGCTTTCCCGACATAGAGAATCCGTCCCTGACTATTTTTCATGAAATAGACGCCAGGCGATGTGGGATAATCTGCCGGTAAGAATTGGAATCGAGTATCATTGGACTTCATTGACATGGGGCCATTAGCATGCACATGTTCGATCATTTAGACAAGTCTGTCCGTCTTGCTCTTGACGATTTGCCAGTGTACACGAACTCCAATTCCCTATTTCCGCGAGGAAAATATATGAAAAATTCTCTCTGGCGCGATCAACCACGTGCTGCATATATCGGTTCGGGAAAATATCACCCCGAAGCGGAATCGCTCGCCTATACATTGGCTCGGTCTGCCGCATCGGCCGGAGTGCTCACCGTCTGTGGGGGCTTAGGCGGTGTCATGAACGCAGCCTGCCGCGGTGCGAAAGACGGGAATGGCTTGACCATTGGCATTCTTCCCGGCATCACCGCAAACGATGCCAATCCATATGTCGATATCCCCATTGCAACAGGACTCGGCCACATGCGGAACGCACTTGTTGTGCAAAATGCAGATATTGTTTTTGCTTTTGCCGGTGGAGCGGGCACTCTCTCCGAAATTGGATTTGCCTTAAAATTGGAAAAACCGGTTATTGCTGTTGCGGCCTGGAGAGAATTGACGGCTGTTCTTCTCGCGACATCGGCACACAAGGCCCTTGAATTGGGTCTCGAACGTCTTGGCATTGCATCATAAACCAACCTTCCCAAGCAACAGGAGTGCAAGTAGAATCATGGAAGAAAATATTCTTTGGGCACCCTGGCGTATGGACTATATCCTTGGTCCAAAGCCTGACTCATGCGTGTTTTGCCTGCCTGAGACAACTACGGAAGACCGTGAACGCCTTGTTCTGACACGAGGACGTCACGCGTATGTTATAATGAATAAATTTCCATATAACTGTGGCCACCTCATGGTGGTGCCGTATCGTCACGTAAGTTGTTTGACGGATCTCAATCAGGCCGAATCCGAAGAGTGTATGACACTTTTGCAACAGGCGACGGCTGTCATGAAAGAGGCTTTCAACCCCAATGGAATTAACATTGGGTTGAATCTAGGAAGCGCAGCCGGAGCCGGTATTGCCGCGCATCTCCACTTTCAAATGGTACCGCGTTGGAATGGTGATTCATCATTTATGGCCGTGTTTAGTGCAACCCGAGTCGTTCCAGAATCACTCTTATCGACATATGATCGGCTCAAACCACGCTTCGATGCACTGTCAAGAGATGCCTAAGGAGAAAATCCTTGAGATTGGCGTGCAAAGGCATTATCACCAAAATTCATTTGTGCGAAAACACGATGCCTCAACGGCGATATTTTTCAATGTGTGATGCAAATTCGGCTTAAGGCCAAACAATCGGCTCACGGCAAGGCGTCAATTTCAAAAGGAGGGTTCAATGCGCTTCATCAAGGTCCTGCTGCTCGTTATCTTTTTCTTTCTGAGCATGGTGTTCTTCATTCAAAACACGGGTGTGCTGTCGGCGCCCATGTCGTTGAAGATGGAACTATTCAACTACAGCTATACATCTCAGGAATTGCCTTTTTATCTTGTCATCCTCCTCGCCTTCGCAGTTGGTGGAATTTTCTCACTGCTGTATTTTATCGTGGACAAAGTTGTCCAGATGACCGTTATTTCCAAGCAAAAAGCAAAAATCGCTTCTCTTGAGCGCGAAGTCAGCGCGCTGAAGAGCGCTGCCTCCGAACGGGTCGAATCGACCTATCCCGCTGCCACGCCCAGTGATGAGGCCGAGGAGTCCGAGCAAACCGCGTAGTCGAAGACGTCCTTGCATCCTAAAACGCGTTCGGCGTCCTGTGGCTGCGTCTCTTGACGCTTCTGTCCGGGTACATTTCGAACGCGTTTTTTCTTTGAAACGCCAAGTCACTCTCCCCGCAGTCACCATCCAAAGCTGCTCGCGGGGATATAATACTTACAGTCCACAAGGCGAATATTGTGAAGGCTTCACCTGTCAAACTGACCCCCATGCTTGAACATTATCTGCGTGTTAAGGATGAATATCCTGACGCGTTGCTGTTTTATCGCATGGGTGATTTTTATGAACTTTTCTTCGAGGATGCGCATGTTGCAGCCAAAGAACTGCAAATCACCCTGACCTCACGCAACCCCAACAGCGAAGCCCCCGTTCCCATGTGCGGAGTGCCTCACCATGCCGTACAATCCTATCTCGCACAGCTTCTGGACAAAGGCTTTAAAGTCGCCATCTGCGAACAGGTGGAAGATCCCAAAGAAGCCAAAGGCCTGGTCAAACGGGAAGTAACCCGCGTGCTCACTCCGGGTACGGCGATTGACGACGCCAATCTCCCGGCCAAAAATCACAACTTTCTTGCCGCACTCTATTGGGACACGGAAGCCAAAGCCGGTGGCCTTGCATGGGTGGACTATTCCACGGGTGAATGGACCGGACTGTCGAGCCGTGACGAACCTCGACTCTGGCAATGGGCCGAAAAGATCGGTCCCCGTGAACTCTTGCTGCCCGATGGACGTGACCTGCCGCGCCCGTTACACCACCTGGGCATTAAGACCTCCTTTTTGCCGATAAAACCAGATTTCGACCTGGCTGCATCCCGCGATCGCATTCTGACAGCGCAAGGCGTTGCCGACTTGTCTACTCTTGATGTCGAGGACAAGCCGCAACTCGTCCGTGCTATGGGGGCACTGCTCGCCTATCTAAAAAAGACCCAGAAACAAGACTTCGCGCATCTGGGCGCCTTCTCGCCGCTCAATCTTTCCCGGCATCTTCTCGTTGACGAGGTGACCGAGCGCAACCTGGAGATTTTTCGCCGGTTGGACGGTCGCAAAGGCAAAGGAACGCTGTGGAACGTTCTCGATATGACCATGACGGCCATGGGCGGCCGGCATCTTGAATCACGCTTGCGCCAACCCTGGACCGATATGAATGCCATACAGCGCAGTCATGATGCGGTGGAATTTTTCACCGGACAAGCTGACTTGCGAGCCTCGCTCCGCAATGCGCTGGACGGCGTCTATGATCTGGAACGACTCAGTACCCGTATATTCCTCAACCGAGCAGCTCCAAAGGATTTTGTCGGATTACGCCAGAGCTTGCTTCGTTTGCCCGATATCCAGACGTTGTTTCAGCATCCCATAGACGCAACGTCCTACTCCACGGATGACGCATCGAACCTGCCCGATGCCATTTCCGAATTGCTCAACGATTTCGATGATCTTGCCGACATTGCCGAACTGCTTTCGCGTTCTTTGGTCGACTCTCCGCCCGTCACGATTACCGACGGTGGCTTATTCCAAAAGGGGTTCAATCCCGAACTCGACGAACTCATTGAACTGACTGAACACGGGGAAGGACTCCTCAAAAATCTGCTTGCCGATGAAAAACAAGCCCACAGCTTGCCTCGCCTCAAACTCGGATACAACCGGGTCTTCGGGCATTACTTCGAGCTTCCCAAATCGGAGACAAGTCCGCCCGAACACTTTATTCGACGGCAAACGCTGGCCAATAGCGAACGCTACATCACCGAACAGCTTAAAGAGCTTGAAGACAAGCTCATGTCGGCCAGCGAAAAACGCAAAAATGTAGAATATAAACTGTTTTCCCAATTGCGGGAAACCGTGGCAGCAGCCCGACCGCGGTTCATGTCCATGGCGCGCGTGGTCGCGGAACTTGATGTCCTCCAGGGACTGGCCGAAGCGGCGATCAAATGGCAATGGACTCGTCCCGTCATGCACGACGGACTGTCCTTGTCCATTCGGGAAGGACGCCACCCTGTTGTTGAAGCCGTTCAGGGCATGGCCGATTTCATCCCGAACGATCTTGATATTCGTGAAGAGACCAAGCTGCTCCTCGTTACCGGGCCAAATATGGCCGGGAAATCCACCGTACTCCGGCAAACGGCAATCATTTGTATCATGGCCCAAATCGGTTCTTTCGTGCCGGCTAAGCACGCTGATATAGGCCTCACCGATCGTATTTTTTCCCGCGTCGGCGCCTCGGATAATCTCGCGCAGGGGCAAAGTACGTTCATGGTGGAAATGATGGAAACGGCTCGCATTCTCCGGCAGGCCGGGAAGCGCAGTCTCGTCATTCTCGACGAAATCGGTCGTGGGACAAGTACCTTCGACGGCTTGGCTTTAGCCTGGTCCGTGGTGGAAGAACTCGTCAACCGCAAGGCCGGGAGCGTGACGGGAATACGTACCCTGTTTGCTACTCATTACCATGAACTCACACAGCTTGAAGGGAGAATGCCCGGATTGCGCAATATCAATATCGCCGTCAAAGAATGGAAGGGCGATATCATTTTTCTCCGCCGTCTTGTCCCCGGCCCCTCTGATCGAAGTTACGGCATCGAAGTCGCCAAGTTGGCTGGCGTTCCAGCCAAAGTGGTCACACGCGCCAAAGAAATTCTCGGCATGCTTGAAGAAAAATCCAAGGATCGTAAAAAGCTGCCCCCCAGCCCGGCCACGGGTCCACGGGGACTGCTTCCCGGATTGGCCGCGCCCGTCGAACCGTCACAACCGGTTTCAACTGGCAACCGTTTTGCAAACGAACTGCACGCCGCGCTTTTGGAATTGCATCTTGACCGGCTCACCCCTTTGGAAGCATTGAATCTGCTTGGTGAATGGAAAGAGAAATGGGGCGCTGTCCCCTACGAAAAGGAGAATTGAATGCACTATTTTGAGTACAAAAACGGCGAACTCTATGCCGAAAATGTCAAGGTGGCCGATCTTGCCGCCACCTATGGCACGCCTCTCTATGTTTACAGCGCCGCCACCCTGCGCCGCCACTTCGAAGCCTTTGATTCCGCTTTTGAAGGCATCGAACACATCACTTGCTTTTCGGTGAAAGCCAACTCCAACCTCAAGCTTCTGCAACTGCTCGGCGAACAGGGTGCCGGGATGGACATCGTGTCCGGTGGCGAACTGTTCCGTGCCCTTAAGGCCGGTATTCCTGCTGACAAAATCGTCTATTCCGGTGTTGGCAAACGCACGGAAGAAATCGAAGAAGCCCTGCTTGCCGGTATTCTCATGTTCAACGTGGAATCCATGGGCGAACTCGAACGCATCAATGCCGTGGCCAAAGACTTGGGAAAAGTTGCCCGCATCAGCCTGCGTATCAACCCCGATGTCGACCCCAAGACCCACCCGTATATTTCCACGGGTATGAAAAAGAACAAGTTCGGCCTCGACATCGAACAATCGTTACTCGCCTACAAGGCCGCTGCCGAAATGGAAGCCATTGAGCCGATTGGTATCGATTGCCATATCGGTTCCCAGCTCACCACCATTGAGCCGTTCCTTGAAGCGCTGGATAAAATAATGGCTTTCCACAAGCGACTCACCGAAGCCGGTATCACAGTCAAATATCTCGACCTCGGCGGCGGTTTGGGTATCCCCTACGATGCCGAAGAGCCCCCGCATCCCACAGAATTCGGCAAAGCCATCACCGATGCTCTCGCCGGAACCGATCTGACGCTTATCCTGGAACCGGGCCGCGTCATTGCTGGCAACAGCGGTATTCTCGTCACCAACGTGGTGTACACCAAGACCACACCGAGCAAGCATTTCGTTATCGTCGACAGCGCTATGAACGACCTGGCCCGGCCGTCGCTCTATGGCTCCTATCACCTCATTTCGGAAGTGGCCCCCAAAGGTCGACCAGAAAAGAATGTCGATGTTGTCGGCCCCATCTGCGAATCCACCGACTTCCTCGCCCGTGATCGTGACCTGCCCGATGTCGAACCCGGTGAACTGCTCGCCGTCTTCTCGGCCGGTGCCTACGGATTTACGATGTCTTCCAATTACAACTCACGCGCTCGCGCTGCGGAAATCATCGTTGACGGCGACAAGGTCATCGTTGCCAGAAAACGCGAAACCTACCGCGATCTCGTCGAACTCGAATTGGAAAGCATTGAAGGATAAGAGAAAAAGAAGAAAGATGAAGGAGGTAAGCTGACGCCTTCGGCGCGAAAGGCATGCCTCTGGCGGCTGGGGAGGATTATCCTCCCCAGACCCCTTGAGATGAAAAAGGGGACGTCTGGAATGTGGTGTTATTTCGATATTGTGAAGAGATGAAGCAATTCAATTTCTGTTGTTATTACCCACCTCCTTTTACTCCATGGGCTCGAAGAAAATCAGTTAGTTCTGTTCTATTCGCAATAAGCACCAATGAATAGCGTTTTTTCCCCTGTTGAATATACATTGAACTCCCACGACCATACACACCAAACCCTGTAATATCAGCTAGTGGGATTTCCAGCCAACGATATCGTGTTCGTAATACTTTGATATAAAGCACACCATCAACAATAACACAATCCGCATTATAGTCCTCAAAAGAACCAAAAAGAAGTATAAGAGCAACAACCAAAGCAATAACAGATCTAAATAAAACCAATACAATAGCATGTTCTTCAAATAACAAAGAATAGAGCAACGCTCCAAAAGAGAACGCAACAAACAAAACAGAAAAAGTAAAGAATATTTTTCTCTTCTTTATAAAAAAATCAATTGGTTTTTCATTTAATAAAAGCGCTTCATCTCCTGGAAATACTTTCTTATCTCTATACAACGAATAAATATACCCTGAAAGAAAACCAATCATACATGCGAATAACCAAAAGAGAAGAATATACCAATGCGAATTAAAGGCCATGCTCTCTGTTACCTTCTGTTATTATGAATACAATAACGAAATCAATTACTTCAAAATAAAGACAGCATATCGTTTTAGTGTTTTCAATGCTATCTTACTTTCTTTGTATTCCATGCGCATCGAGATAGCGAAAAAGTTCTGCTCGGTTATTCATGTACCCAAAACCATACATCTTTTTCCCCACGTAAATAGCTCCACGATACCGTGATAACCACTTCCTTTCCGAAGGTACTCCATAATGTGTCACGGTAAGCAACGGAATTGAAATCCATATATACTTTGTTTTTAACACCTTAACATAGATTATTTCATCTATAACAACACAATCACAATTAAAATATTCAAGCGAGCCGATCACGAAAACCATAGGCCAGAGAATAGCAGATAAATACCCAAGGACGACTTGCACTATATCACCATCTCGAAAAACGAGGGAGAACACGGTAATGGCAGCAATAAATGACCCTATAACTATCAAAAGACAATAAAATCCGAAACTCTTCTGCAACACATAATCTATTTTCTTTTCATTAAACCAAAGCATCTCATCACCTGGAAACAGCCTACTATCTCTATATAATGAATAGAGATATCCAGGAAGAAAACCAATCATACATGCGAATAACCAAAAGAGAAGAATATACCAATGCGAATTAAAGGCCATACTCTCTGTTCACCTTCTGTTATCATGGATGCAATAATGAAATCAAATACCTCAAAATGAAGGCAGCATACCGTTTTGGTGTTTTGGACAGAAAAAGACGATGCTTTTTTTCAACACATAATCGACAGCATCATCAGATTCGAAATGGAATTCTCGTCCAGGTGAAGTGAATATTCTTCTATACAAAGAATATACAAAACCAGGAGCCATACCCAAGACCCACGTTGCGAAGTACCACACGACAAAAAACAACACACCTTTTCCTGGCATACTCTATTCCTTGATCCATCTTTCCCGAAAAGCTCTTTGTATTCCTTTGATCAAAAGAGACAAACAACTCCATTTGCACTCTAATCGTTAAAAGTTTCTTGAGTCGCCGAAGGCATGTATTCGTTTTTATGTCTCTACAGTCCGTTCAATATACGTACTAAAATCATCCTGCTTCAGTTCATACTCTCCATCAATCAATGGAGACGAAATGAGAAAATCGGCCGAAGAACGATTGCATGCCGTGGGAATATTGTAGAGGACGGCAAGTCGCAGTAAGGCTTTGACATCCACATCGTGCGGATGCGGTTGCATAGGGTCCCAAAAGAAAAACAGGAGATCAATCTTGCCTTCGGATATGAGCGCTCCCATTTGCTGATCGCCTCCCAAAGGCCCGGATTTCAACTTGTGAACGCTGGGAAATTCATCCTGTTGCCCCGACAACGACTCTGTTTCTCGCAATAAACGCTCGACGTGTGCCCCAGTTGTGCCTGTGGCGACAAGTTTATGCCGAACAAGAATATCAATGTTGACAGAAGCCCATTCCAGCAGTTCCTTCTTACAATTATCGTGGGCGACAACAGCGATAGTTTTTCGTTTCTTCATATTCTCATTACTCCTTCCATTATCCAGAAAGTAAATAGCCTTCTCCCCAAAGCGTGACCGCGTTGTTGAGAGTATGCGAAAGAGACGGAAATCTTCGTCTTTTTACGAAGTGAACAACAGGTAATACGAAACAATATATCAGTAAAATGAAATCTTTGGGACGCTGTTTCTCCACAGTCAGCAATTGATATCTCAGACTTCACCATGTTTTCTCTCCGCTTCTTTTCATACCTCTGAAAAAGAGATAAACTGAAACAGTATGCCGTTCTCCCAAGGGAGCTTGGGAGACACAACAACGTCACTCGACGCGCAGGCCGATTGACGACACCATGTTTGTTTTGGAGGAGACCATGAAAAAACGAAATCTTGGAAATTCGGATATAACCATGACGCCGCTTGCTTTTGGCGGCAATGTCTTTGGCTGGACACTGGACGAAACCCGATCATTTGCCATGCTCGACGCGATTGTCGACCACGGTATCGACATGATCGATTCGGCGAATGTCTATTCCGCGTGGGTAGACGGGAATCACGGCGGCGAATCCGAAACCATTATCGGCAAATGGCTGGCGCAATCCGGCAAGCGAGACCGCGTCATCATCGGCACCAAAGTCGGTATGCCCATGGGGGACGGATCCAAGGGGTTAGGCAAGGAGTATATCATTCAATCAGCCGAAGATTCGTTGAAACGACTGCAAACCGATTACATTGACATCTATTATGCGCATCAAGACGATGGAACCGTGCCTTTCGAGGAAACGTTGGAAGCATTTACCAGCCTCATCAAAGACGGCAAGGTCCGGTATATCGCATCCTCAAACTACTCGGCAAAACGGCTCAATGACATCATGCACGTCAGTAAAGACAAAAAACTCCCGCAATTCATCGCCCATCAACCCGAGTATAACTTGTATAGTCGGAGCAGCTTCGAAGGTCCGTTGGAAGATGTATGCGTGCAACACGGTCTCGGCGTTGTCAGCTATTTTTCCTTGGCCAGCGGCTTTCTTTCCGGAAAATATCGGACCAAGGCCGATCTGAAAAACAGCAATCGCGGTGCCGCTTTTCTCGATAAATATATGAATGACCGAGGCTTGCGTATTCTTGCCGCATTGGACGAGGTTGCACAACTTCACAACGCCCCGGTTGCGGCCGTCTCCTTGGCCTGGATCATGAAGCGCCCGAGCCTGACCGCCCCCATTGCCAGCGCCACGACCATCGATCAATTGAAACAACTCGTCCTTGCCCTGGACCTCACGTTGTCTAACGACGATATGGATCAACTCAACACAGCGAGCGCAGACCAATGAGCGATCTTTTCTCCCCCTTCACGTTTAAAGATATGATGTTTCGCAACCACATCGCCATGCCTCCTATGACCCGGTGTCGCTCTTCACAGCCGGGGAACATCCCTAATGCGATGATGGCCACCTATTACGGCCAACGCACTCAAGCAGGACTCATTATCACCGAAGCAACACTGGTTTCCCCCGATGCCCAGGGGTATTCCTTTACGCCGGGGATTCATTCACCGGAACAGGTGGAAGGCTGGAAGCTCGTGACCAACGCCGTGCACGAACGCGGAGGGACTATTTTTGTACAGCTCTGGCATGTCGGCCGCATGTCGCATGCCCATTTCCATAACGGTCAACCACCGGTTGCGCCGTCGGCCATTGCAACACCAGACGGCACCATGGTCTGGATGGCCAATGAACAGGGACAAGGAGAGCTGCGCCGATGCACCCCGCCGCGGGCCCTCACGTTAGATGAAATCGCCCGCATACAAGATGATTTTGCTCAAGCCGCCAAAAACGCCAAAGAAGCCGGTTTTGATGGTGTTGAATTACATGCGGCCAATGGCTACCTGATCGACCAGTTTCTGCGCAAAAGCTCTAATCACCGTGATGATGCCTATGGAGAATCGCCTGAGAACAGAATCCGTTTTCTCATTGAGATTGCTGAACGGATCGTGGATATCTTTCCCGATGGTCATCTCGGTGTGCGATTCGCTCCCCACAACCAAAGCCGCGGCATGAATGATCCCGATACGCCGGAGACCGTTCTGCTTGCCATGAAACACTTGGCCGATATGGGTTTCGGCTATGTCCACTTTGCCGAAGCGGATTGGGATACTGCTCCCGAGGTGCCGCGAGAATTCCGCGCTCTGGCACGCGCTATTTTCCCCAATCTTATTATTGTTGCCGGCAATTACACCCTGGATCGAGCACAAGAGATCCTGGAAAACGGCTATGCGGATTTTGTCGCTTTCGGACGGCCATTTGTTGCAAACCCCGACCTCCCCACACGTCTGAAAAACGGTTGGCCATTGGTCGAACCGGACAGAAGCACACTCTACGGCGGGGATGAAAAAGGCTATATCGACTATCCTGAGTATCAATCTGCATAAACGATTTCTCCGGCAAACGCCCTCATTTGCGAACAAGGACGTTTGCCGCTACCCTCATCGGAAATGTTATCACACCTCACGTCTCGATAGCTTGACCCGAATCGAATGATCATCGTACGGAAAGGCGTGGTCAAGACATGACGCGTTATGCGAATCATCTCTTTCTTCTGCTTCAGAAGAATGAATTTCAACTTCCGGAGATACGTTTTTTCATGTTTTCCCGTGTTACACATTCCATGTGGACCCAAAATCATCCACATCCTCTGTTCTGCCCCACCCGTCTCTATACACAATGGGAGTCGACAGGAACGCTTGGAGCCGTCCTTACTGCCGTATTGGATAGCATCCATCAGGCACATGATTTCCCGACAAAACCACAACAGCTCATCATTACGTACGGAGAATTCACACTCACACTCAAATATGGCGCACTGGGCCATACATCAGGGTTAATTCTCGATGAATACGAAGGCTGATCTGATGACCAGATCACGCTCCTAGTAAAACGTCACGGAAAACGTTGTGCCCCATATGTATAGCGTCCTTTACTTTTCCAGTGTTCCCTCATAATTTTGCAAAACAGTGGATGAGGCTCATGGAGCCAAAGCATGCAGGCATTGCATGCTTGAAAAAAACGTGCCTTGGTATCATTCATTGTGATACAAACACGCGTCCATGACATTGAACAAAGGAATCCCATGAAGAGACGATTTATTCTGATGATGTTTTGCGGTCTACTCGCAGCCCTCACAATGGCTTTCCCCGTCAAAGCACAGGACGATGACCCTGGTGAAGACGAAAACAAAGTCGGTGGCCCGATGTATGTCCCGAAATTCGATGCCACCTGCAATACCATTGCGCAACGATCCGGTAAATCGATCCAGCGATGGACGATGTTCGCCTATGCTTTTTTTGATCCTGACAGCGGCTCAACGATGTGCCTGAACATCCTGTCGGGAAATGACAGTTCTCCGCGCACATTGTCTTATCAACTCACTGATATGAAAGGGAATCTCATCGAAGAACTGGTGCCTCCCATCACAAGCAGTGCAACCCCGCTCCAAGGTTGCAATCTGTGGGATGTCTATTTCGATGACTACAATAAGGACAAAATTACAGATATTGCGCTTCTCATAGGCTGCGCCCCGCCTGACGATGGGAACGTCGGTCGAAATGATAATGTCGTCTATTTGTCCGCCATCAGTGAAGGAACCGTCTGGTTGCGCCAGCGTGAAGATCTGAATCAAGCAATCGCGACCTATACCGACTATGAACAGATGGAACCCGTTATCCGTGCTATGCTTTCCGGAAAATCCTATCCCAAACCACCGACGAGTGCCCCCCCTGCGGCAGCACCAACTCCTCCTCCTCCGCCACCGCCGCCTGCATCCCCTCCACCGGCTGCAGGTTCCAACGTCGGAGCCTGCCATTACACATCAGCGAGCGGCCCGGTCATGCTGACGCCCAATCCGCATAAAAGCCCGGTGACCATGACATTCAACGATGCGACCGGTGCTGTGACCGGCACTTTTGGTGAGCAAGGGACACTGTCCGGCACCAAAAACGGTCCGACAACGGCCGGAATATGGAAATTGGGGAAACGAAGAGGTCAGTTTGAAATCACCAACGAAACATGGGGTTTCTTTGGTAACTGGAAATACAAAAACGATCCAGGTTGGCGCGGTGAATGGGAAGGTGAATTCGTAAAATGTGATTAACGTCTCACCTGCCAAGGTTCCGTTTTCTTTAACGCCCGCTTCACATCGTGTTGCGGGCGTTATTGTTTTGCATTGTTTTACAGCTATAGCACTCTACGCAACCATACCCCTTGGCCACATTTCATGGTACACGTTCCTCACTTCCATACGCAAAGAGTTCCACCCTTTCCTTCAAGCCGAAAAGAGGAATGCCATGGATCGTAGATTTTTTCTCCGCATGTCACTCATCGCAGCAGCTTCACAACTCGCACACTGGGAATTTTCCCGCGCCGCCCCCCTACCTCAAAGTAAAGCAGACTATGATGCCATTGTCGTGGGCGCCGGTCTTGGTGGGCTCAGTTGTGCCGCGTATCTGGCGCGACATGGTTTCAAAACCCTTGTGCTGGAGCAGTCTGGCACGCCAGGAGGATATGCCACCTCATTTCATCGTCAAACCGATAATCGCCGTTTCACATGTGAAGTCTCTTTACATTCTACCGCTCTCAATGCGCCGGACATGCGTGGTATGTTAACGGAACTGGGCGTCTGGAATGCGTTGGAATATGTCGACCATCCCTATGCCTGGGTCTCTCGTTTCCCGGATTTTTCGCTCGAAATCCCGGCCAAAGCCGGCATTGAGGGCTTCCAGCGTCAGCTTCTGCATAAATTTCCCGATGAATCCTCAGGCGTGCAACAATACTTCAGCCTGTGGCGTAACGTCATGACCGAGATGAGTCGCTTGAGCAGCTCGCGCTCCGATCTCGACAAGAAGCAATTTCCCCAAACGTTTCCCACGCTCTGGGCAATCCGTAACAAAACCATCGGACAAATTATCGATCAACATATTCACACTCCGCGCCTTCGTGCTCTCCTGACGCAGAGTTGCGGATATTACGGCCTTCCCCCGTCACAGCTTTCAGCATTTTATTACCTCCTGCCAACGGGAGAATATCTCCAGTATGGTGGACAGTATATCAAAGGAACTTCTCAGGCTCTGTCCCATGCCCTGGCGCATGCTGTGACCGACGCCGGTGGAACAATAGAATACGGCGCCAAAGTCGTTTCCATGCTCATGCAGGATGGTCGCGTGTCTGGTGTGAAAACGCAAGACGGTCGCAAATACACCGCTCGTGCGGTTGTATGTAACGCCAGTGCGCCACAAATCTTTGATCACGTGCTACCCAAAGGCACTCTTCCACAAAAAGAACAGGAGACGATCGCAACCTACACGACCAGTCCGGGAAGTTTCATCGTGTGGCTGGGGCTCAAGGAAGATGTACGAGACCGCCTTCCCTTTCCTGAAGTGGCCTACTTTCCAAGCACTGATGTCGAAAGCAACTTCAAGGCAGCCATGTCGTGCGACTTTGCAAACTCAGGCTTCTCACTCATGGTCTACGATGATCTTGTCCCCGGATTTTCTCCCGCAGGCTGTTCGACGTTATCCCTGATGACTCTGTGCGGATACGAGCATTGGAAACGTTTCGAGACGGATTACATTGCAGGACGCAAGCAGGCATACCACGCCGAGAAAGATCGACTCACGAATATGCTCATCCAGCATGCAGAGCAGCGAGCTTTACCCGGACTTTCCAAAATGATTGTCATGCGCGAAAGCGCTACACCTTTGACCAACCAGCGCTATACCTGCAATACGGCAGGTGCGATTTACGGCTACAACCAAACGGTGAACAATTCTTTCATGAACCGAATCTCGAATACGACCGATGTACCAGGCTTGTATCTGGCGAGCGCCTGGGGCAATCCCGGCGGGGGGTTCGCCGGTGCACTCCTGGGCGGCAAAGGCGCCTTCAAAGCCGTAGCCCAAGCGCTCACAAACAGCGCATCCTAACGATACTCTACGAGTCATGACAACGCCGACACCGCCAGAATACCCCGGCGATGTCGGCGACTGAACATGAGATGACAACGTTTTTTCTTTATTGAAAAACCCTAAATACCCTGTCCGCCGGACACTTCAATACGCTGACCATTGATCCAGCCGGCGCCATCATCGAAAAGAGCGGCAACGGCACCACCGATATCGTCGGGCAAGCCCGCTCGGCCAAGCGCCGTTGTGGCGGCGATATGATCATTGACTTCCTTATTGTCACGCACCACGCCGCCACCGAAATCCGTTTCAATCGCTCCCGGTGCAATCGTGTTGACAGCAATACCTCTGGGACCGAGTTCTTTCGCCATAAAAAGCGTCAGTTCTTCCACTGCAGCTTTCATAATGGCATACGCCGTATATCCGGGATAGACGAGCCGCGTTAATCCCGATGACACATTGAGGATACGCCCGCCTTTTTTCATGAACGGCACCATGGTCTGGCTTAGAAAAAAAGGCGCTTTGATGTGTTCGCGCATCATTTTCATAAACTCATCTTCCGTCGTTTCCATAAACGGCTTATGGATTCCGGTCCCCGCATTGTTGACTAGAAAATCAAATTCGGTGCGTCCCCAAGTGTTTTGCAGGGCACTTTGAACGGACTGAGCAAAACCGGCAAAAGTTTCTGTCCGGGTAACGTCGAGCTGTAAAAATGCAGCTTTTTGCCCTTTTGTTTGAATCGTTTGAACAACAGCCTCTGCCCGATCTTTATTGCTATGATAGGTCAAAATGACATCCCGGCCTTTTTCAGCCAAGTGCAAAGCCATGCTTTTCCCAAGGCCACGACTTCCACCGGTAATGAGGGCTATTTTGGTCATAGGGCCGCTCCTTTCAATTTTTTGATGATACGGTATTGATGAGACGAGGATTGCATCGCCATTTTCTGACCAGAATGCCACAATGAAACGGCCAGAACGCGATATCGTCGTATCGAAAATTACGTAGCCCTACGTGTTTCTGAAATACCCTACATTCCAGGATGATTGCCTATTTCTCTAAAAAGAAAAAAACCGAATTTCCTTAAAAAGGATCAATAACAACACTACCAATCGCAAAAATGGATTGCCATGAACAAGGAACAACAAAAAGAACTCGCTGGCATAATTTCTAGACACGCTCCCACGGAAGGGGAAAATACCACAGCAATTCCTGGAGTTATTGCCTTCAAAGCATCGACGACACACACGGCCTTCCCTACGGTTTACAACCCGTCACTCTGCGTTATCGCCCAGGGGAAAAAACAGGTATTGCTCGAAAAAGAAATTTATCGTTACGGTCCCTCTGAATATTTTCTTGTCTCCGTAGATATGCCGGTAATTGGTCAAATTACCCTCGCATCCCAAGAATCGCCCTACCTCTTGCTCAAGATGGATATCGACCTCAAACAAGTCTCAGAACTTGTCATGCATTCCAGCCATGCGAGGCATACGGACTTCAACACAACGAGAGGAGTCTTTGTTGCGAGAGTTGACGAGATCCTGGCTGACGGAATTCTTCGGCTGGCGCGCCTCTTGGATACCCCTCATGATATCCCTGTTCTGGCGTCGCAAACCATGCGGGAAGTGTTATATCGCATACTCTGCAGCGATTACGGCAATATTGTCGCTCAACGCACACTCAAGGGAAGCCACATGCAGCGTATAGCGAATGCTATTCATCAAATTCAATCTCATATTGATGAAGCTCTTTCCGTGGATGAACTCGCCGAGCTTGTCGGCATGAGTGTCTCGTCATTTTATGCACACTTTAAATCGGTGACCGCTATGAGCCCGCTCCAATATCAGAAAACGCTCAGACTTATCGAAGCGCGAACCCTTATGCTCTCGAATTCCATGGATGCCGCCAGCGCGGCATATCAGGTCGGCTACGAAAGTCCGTCACAATTCAATAGGGAATACGCACGCATGTTCGGTAATCCACCGGGGCGGGATATTCATCGGTTAAAAGAACATGGACATCTTGACGGACGAAAACGAACACTCCGCCCATAATGGAGATGAAGCATATCTTTGAAGAATTCGATCCGTATGATTGCCAATGTCATAAAAAGACAAAAAGCCCCCGAACAATGCGTATCGGGGGCTTTTACATATCTCACACCTTCGCATTCACCACACTGTCAACGGAGTTTCAACGATATGAAGACGAGAAGGTTGATCCGACACTAGGTCAGCATGTGGCGTCCGGTCGTCCCAGTGTCGCCTTTCATTCTTTCGATCAGTGTCTTCATCACCTGCGCTTGTTTCGCCAACTCGACGACAGCTTCAGCCGACTGCTGCATGGTATCCATCGTCTCCGATGAAATGCGGCTAATATCTTCAACGTTCCGATTGATTTCTTCGCTTGCTGAAGACTGCTCCTCGGAAGCTGTCGCAATGGAGCGCACTTGATCCGTTGTGGACTCGACCAGGGAAACAATTTCATGCAATGCTTCACCAGATTGATTCACCAAAGCAGTCGCGTCTTCAATGGTTATCCCCGAGCGTTCAACATTTTCTATGTTGGTTTTGGTACCAGCCTGAATGTCGCGGATGGCATTTCCGACGTCTTTGGTGGCGCTCATGGTTTTTTCGGCGAGTTTGCGGACTTCATCTGCCACGACAGCAAACCCACGTCCGGCTTCACCAGCCCGAGCGGCTTCAATGGCTGCATTCAACGCAAGTAGATTCGTCTGGTCGGCAATATCGGAAATGACATTCATAATCTGACCGATTCCTTCGGCCTGTTTACCAAGCATGCTCATATCCGCTTTCATTTCCTGCGATTGTCGCTCAACATCCGAAATTCTTTGAACGGCTTGGCTCACGACGTTGGCTCCTGCCTCGGCTTTTTGTGCAGCCTCATCGGCTGCCGTCGCAGCATGCGAAGCATTTTGCGCCACTTCAAACACGGTGGCGTTCATTTCTTCCATGGATGTTGCCGTTCCGCTAATACGAAGAGCTTGCTCTTGCGCTCCACGACTCGATTGCTCGATCTGGGCGGATAACTGTTCTGAAGCCGACGTGAGGATTTCCACAACGCCTTCAAGCTCTGTTGCCGCATGAAGCATCCCTTCTTCCTTGGCTCGTTCCGCTTGGGCCTGTGCTTCTTCGGCTTTTGTCACAGCGTGCTTGACTTTTTCGGTTTCCAAACGCGCCTCATCCCCTTTGATCTCGGCCTCGGCAATCTTCTCCTTGAGTCTTTCCACCATAGTACGCAAGCCATCAGCCAGGCGTCCTGACTCGTCTCGCTGGTGCACATCAAGAACTGCATCAAGATCTCCACTGGAAATGCGATCTGAAAAGACAACACATTTTCGTAAAGGTATGGCAATAGAACGTGTGATCAGTAAGGCCAAAACCAAACTCACCAATAGTCCGACAGCAGTACCACCGCTGATCTTGAACAAAACAGAAGACCTCAGTGCCTGTGCTTGGTTATGCGTTTCTTTTGCAATACGCTCGTTCATCTCGGTCAACTGATCAATAATGTCCCGCATCTGCTCAAAGTTGGCTTTGTCTTTGCTCATACATAAGGCCAGTGCGGCTTCGCGCTCTTGAGGAGATGTGGACATGCGTTGTTCGATAACGTGGCGGGAAACTTCTTTCCATTTCGCTCGAAAATTTTCGTACTGAGGAATCAAGGCTTTTTCCTCAGAAGTTAAATCGAGTGCCTTGTATAACTCCCAGCGCTCGGTGGACTGTTTCAAGTTCGATTCATATTCTTTCACCTGATCATCAAAGGCCGAGGTATTCGGTTCGGTGAGAAATAAGGACCGTTCAGCCACAAGAAGCTGCTGAAGGTCTCGGTCAACTTGCAGAAGAAGGTCAAGACTCGATAATCGCACATTGAAAAGATTGTCCAGGTCTTCGCCAATAGCTAACACCCCTCGAATCCCGAACCATCCTATTGCCACAAGCAGTATGCCTAAAACCGCAAAAGAACTCAGTAATCGCATTCCAATTCGCACATCACGAAATACGTTCATGCCTCTCTTCCTCCTTCAATCAAGTACCTACACTGATATAGTCATCTACTATAATAATACTTCTACTGCAAAAGGGGAGAGCAATAAACATTTTCTTCTCAAACGCTATCAAGTCGTTCCAAAATGAATAAAAAGAATTGTAAAAAAAAACTTGTCTCCGGTTTACGACAGCATATGGACATCTCGTACTAGAGTCTCCATGAATGATACTTCAGAATATATTACTTCTATAAACAATCCACTTAACAATTCAATATTTTGGAAGATTCGAGTTCTTTACACACAGAAAATATTTAGAAAATTTATATCAAGATAAATATTGAAGACAATTGGTTTTGATATACTTTCACCTCTACTCAATCAACACATGGTCAGGACTGAAAAAAGGCACATCAAAGAAAATCGGCTGAACACCGAATAAGTTAACAACAATAAACATAGAAGAGACAATTCGTTGGGAGGTACTTTCTTTTCAGTAAAAAATCACCTCGAAATGGTCTCTTTGAATTGTTTTCTTGCCGGACAGCACAACGCAATCAAGTTTGTGTATTACATGGCATACAAAAAACAATAATCGCAACATTTTTATAATAAATACGAATAAAACACTAAAGTCCTACTTCAGTTCAAAGTTCATTCCGGAAGTGGCAGCCTGACGACCACCGTGACGAAAGACCGCGGGGGGCATCATCCTCAAACGATGATCCCTATTCCGTCATCATCGATTCCTACAAACGCCTGGCCGTCAATCCCAGCGCCAGCAGCAAGCGTATTCTCTCCATGATGCGCCTTGCCTATGCCATGAATGCCGACCATTAACCGGCTTTCTCCTCTCCCTATCTATTCTTTCAATACGACACGCCCTTCTGCATTCAATAGATCAATACATAAACTGCGTGACAGCGCAATTGACTTGATTTATGGTTGATAAAAATCGATTAAGTTAACTTTTTAACGTTAAAATTATATTTTTCAACAAAAATATGAGCACATTCAAATTAAATCCATGCAGGAACATCATGCATTCATCATTTCATGGTCAATTCACCCTTCGAAAGAGCATACA